>DAOUSV010000095.1 GCA_030627065.1 Piscirickettsiaceae bacterium
GATGCACAAGGAGCCGCATAATGCTTGCTAATTTAATGGGCTGGGTAGATGCTCGTTTCCCTGCCACCAAAATGTGGGAAGAACATCTTTCCAAATATTACGCACCAAAAAACTTTAACTTTTGGTATTTCTTTGGCTCTTTAGCCATGCTGATATTAGTTCTTCAAATTGTTACGGGCATATTCCTAACAATGAACTACAAACCAGATGCTGCACTTGCCTTTGCATCCGTTGAATACATTATGCGAGATGTAGAATGGGGCTGGCTCATTCGTTATTTACACTCTACAGGTGCTTCTGCATTCTTTATTGTTGTTTATCTTCACATGTTCCGCGGCCTTATTTATGGCTCATACAAACAACCACGTGAATTAGTGTGGATATTCGGCATGTTCCTTTATATGACGCTAATGGCTGAAGCATTCCTTGGTTATTTATTACCTTGGGGTCAAATGTCATTCTGGGGCGCACAAGTTATCATCTCTTTATTTGGCGCATTACCAGTGATTGGTGCAGATTTGGCTTTATGGATCCGTGGCGATTTCGTTGTTGCAGATGCAACATTAAACCGCTTCTTTGCCTTCCATGTAATTGCCGTGCCGCTTGTTCTTCTTGGCTTAGTTGTTGCCCACATCATTGCTTTGCATGAAGTTGGCTCAAACAACCCTGACGGCGTTGAAATCAAAGAAAGTAAGGATAAAAATGGCATTCCTTTAGATGGAATTCCATTCCACCCTTACTACTCTGTTAAAGATATTGTTGGTGTGGTTGTGTTCCTATTTATCTTCTCTTTAATCTTGTTTTATATGCCTGAAATGGATGGATGGTTCTTAGAAAAAGATAACTTTGTACCTGCAAACGCGTTCAAAACTCCGGAACATATTGTACCGTTATGGTATTTCACACCGTTCTACGCAATTTTACGCGCCGTACCTGATAAATTAATGGGCGTTATGGCGATGGGTGGTGCTCAAGCAATCTTGTTCTTACTTCCATGGTTAGATCGCAGTCCTGTTAAGTCAATCCGCTACCGTGGGCCATACTTCCGTTGGGCACTAACTCTATTTATCATTAGCTTCCTCGCCTTAGGCTATTTAGGTACACAACCTGCGACAACCTTATATACCAATTTGGCCCGTGTGTTTTCAGTGATTTATTTTGCATTCTTTATCCTAATGCCTTGGTATTCGAGTATTGATAAAGATAAGCCAGTGCCAAAAAGGGTGACAATGAAATGAGAACATTAATTTTTGCATTATTTATGGGGTTGCTCTCAATAAGTTCAACTCAAGTAATGGCCGCCGGTGGTGGAATTCATCTTGATCCTGTTGAAATTGACTTATCAGATAAAGCCTCACTACAACGTGGTGCTAAAACATTTGTTAACTATTGTTTAAGCTGTCACTCAGCCTCTTTTATGCGTTACAACCGCATGGCAAAAGATATTGGTTTGACAGAGCAGCAAGTAAAAGACAACCTGATGTTTGCTTCAGATAAATTCGGTGACACAATGACGATTGCCATGCGCAGTCAAGACGCTAAGAAATGGTTTGGCGTTGTGCCGCCCGATCTTTCTGTTATCTCTCGTGCCCGTGGCACAGCGTGGTTAAATACCTACCTTCGCTCATTTTACTTAGATGAAAGTAAACCAATGGGAACAAATAACACGGTATTTAAAGACGTGGGTATGCCGCATGTTTTATGGCAACAACAAGGTTATTTATCTCATGATGAAGAATCTGGGCATTTGGCTCATAACTCTGAAGGTGAGTTATCTAATTATGACTACAATACGATGGTCGCAGATTTAGTTAATTTCTTAGCTTATATCGGTGAACCGTCTAAAATTCAACGTTTAGCACTTGGAAAGTGGGTACTTCTTTACCTCTTCATCTTATTCCTTGTTGTCTACCCGATGAAAAAATCATTTTGGAAAGATATTCACTAAAACAAAAAAGGGAGCATTATTGCTCCCTTTCCTTGTATAAATACTCAGCCGATCGTTGCTGACGTATTCCCAGGAGAAACACATGGTCAACAGTAATCGACGCGCAATGATGACGCTTTATTCGGATCCTTCGAGCCCAATCTGTCATCGTACTCGTATTGTACTGCACGAAAAGAACATTACAGCTAATATTGAAGACGTTATTGACGGACAATGGCCTGAAGATGTGGCAGCAATGAATCCTTACGGTACTAGTCCAACATTGATTGATCGTGACTTAGTACTCTACGATCCTGACATCATCATTAATTATTTTGAAGAGCGTTTTCTACAACCGACATTAATGCCGGTAGATCCTGCTTCACGGGCAAAAACTCGCCTAATGCTCCACCGAATTGATAAGGACTGGTATTCACTCTGGAATGCACTCTCCGGTGCAGAAAAAGGAAAGATGGCCAAGGCTCGTAAAATAATTCAAGAAGATCTTACCGTCTTAGCGCCAATCTTTGAAGAAACTGCATTTTTCATGAGCAATGACTTCTCATTATTAGACTGTAGTATCGCCCCACTATTATGGCGCTTACCAATGTTAAATATAAAACTGCCAGCCAAGGCTAAAGCGGTTGAAGAGTATGCTCAGCGTATTTTCGCTCGCGAAAGCTTCCAAGCTAGTCTAAGTGACATTGAACGTGAAATGCGTTAAGCTGCGGCCCTATGACATCACAAAAACCTTATCTAGTCCGTGCGATTTATGAATGGTTGCTAGACAATCAATTTACGCCCTATTTATTAGTTAATACAACTATTGAAGGGGTTCAAGTCCCTCATGACTATATTAACGATGATAAGATCGTGCTTAATATTACACCAGGCGCTATTAGTAATTTCCATGCAGATAATGAATGGGTAAGCTTTTCCGCACGGTTCTCAGGCAAGCCTATGGAGCTCTTTGTTCCAATTTCAGCCATACTAGCAATATATAGTAAGGAAAATAACGAAGGAATGTTTTTTACTGATGAAGAGCCTTCAGAACTGCCACCGAAACCCAACAAACCCTCTCCTATAAAAAGGTCTCAACCTTCCTTAAAAGTAGTGAAGTAAGATAGCAACGAAGAGTTAGCTATAGTTAAAACAAAAAAGCGGACATTACGTCCGCTTTTTTATGTGTGTTAATTATTCCGTTACTTTTCTTCAAATCCCGAGAAGGTAAGTACTTCTTCAGTTAAGAACTCATCACCTTCTTTCCATGTTTTACCATCTGGCACAATAGTACGCACTTGGTAAATTTCACCTGGAATATCTTCTGATAAAGTAAATATATAATACTTTCCTGCATATAAACTATAACGTGCATTCTTAGGATCGTTAATATAAGGCTGAACCGTATATTGTATTCCTTTTATTTTTCCACCTTGATAATCAATCTCAACTTCTTGTGTATCAGCACCTTTCGCTAGTGCCCATCTTATTTTACGTTGAAAATAAGGCCAATCACCACCTGTAAGTCTTTCCATTTCGTGTATATCAAACTCTAGATATAAAACAAAAACACCGTTTCCTTGTTGATTATCTCTATCCATATAAGGACGGTTATCATCACCCGTAAAAAATTTAAACTCAGTGTCTTTACGTCCAGTATTTCGTACATTGGTAACGATCACATCAATCGTATCTTCACGAGCACCATCAACAAAGCTTTCTTTCTTATATTTGTAGTGTAACGTTCCTGGTACCGTTATGTTTTTTAGATGTGCCTTATCAAATAATTGATTATTAACATCTGAGAAGCCAGATACAGCATAAACATGCGTAGTAAGCATCAGTAATACACATACCGAAGCCAATAAAGTTCCTATTTTTTGCACAAGCATAACCCTCTTTAATATTTAATGTTATTCTTAAATTTTTACCTAAAAGAACTAATGATATGACCATCAAACAGCCACTAAAAGTTCCTGGTTTTGTATTCTTTCTTATTCTTATCTTGAGTATTTCTAGCTGCTCACAACAAGATGACTCTAATCCAAATAGATTATATCAGCAGTTGAGCAACTATAACTTTGAAGATACCTTAATGAATCTTGATATCGCAATTTCAGAACATAATTATCGCATTATTCATCGAAGTAATATTGGTCAAGCTATTCGTGATCGTGGCGAGAAAGATTACCCTCTCTCAACCGTTATTAGCTTCTGCAATATCACTTACGCCAAAGAAATGATGGAAATAAATTCAGATCTTATCAATGATATGCCCTGCATCATCACTGTACGTGAAGATAAGCAGGGCGTCATCGTTGGTACTAGGTTGATGATTACTAATACATCAAACGCTGCTCAAAATAAGTTCGCATCGCGTATTAATGTAAATCTATTGTCAATTGTTCAAGAAACAATTGAATAGATTCATTAGTCGCTTTATTTAGGTAAGCGCTTTGGTTGACCTTCCGCTAAAGCGCCATCTGACCTAGCTTTCAAATAAGAATATAAGTCTCCAATATGAGCACGAATATTAGGCTCGTCAGACCATGTTGGCATTTTAAATTTGACTGCATCTTTCTCTGCAATTTGAGCTAGAAATGCTGAACGACGCTCAGGATCATCTAGATTCACTTTAGCAAAGTAACGATATAGTACTTTCTTTCTAAATGCCCTAGAGCTCATACCTTCAAGGCGAGTTAATAAATTAGGCGCACGATCAGTGCCCATACCATCATCACCGTGACAGACAAAACATGTCGTATTGAATAAGTGCCAGCCAGTATAGGTACCATCATCTACTTTACCATTTTCAATGGTATATGCTGTTTTACGCTTCATCCTAGGGCTTTGTTTAACATTAGCCAATGAAGGGAAATTATACGTAGCAACAATTGCAGCAATATCATCTTTGCGCTTTTCTAGAATTTTATTGAGTAAGTCTTTCCATGATTTATCTTGATGTCTCACTCCCATACCAAAACTAAATATCAAGTCAGTGCCTAGCTCATTTAATGGTACAACTTTCATCGCAACACCAGAGTGATCAGCATAATATGAAGCGATCGGGCCCCATGCAAATGCAACATCAATTTGGCCTGATGCTAAGGCTTCTGAAATAATTCTGCCAGAATTAACACGAATATCTCCAGTCATCATTTGGAAGTATTCAATCTGATCTTCTAATCCGAGAGTTAACAACTTTTCTGTTGCTGTTGCTCGATCAAACAAACCTATTTTCAGTTTTTTATTTTCTTTACTAACTTTTGCAACATCACTAATAGTCGTTAGCTCATAGCCTTCACCTGTACGATAAACCATAGCATCAATCGATTTAAAATAAGCAGTTGTTGGCGAATACATTCCTCGTTCCGCAGGAATGCTCATAGCTAAGTCACATAAGAACTTACCAGTGTCATTGTCTACTTTCTTTATTGTATTTCGACCGAAACCGATTCGCTGTGGAAACCAGTAATATTCGACTGGAAGACCCAACTCTTCACCAATAATTGCAGCGATCTTATTATCGAAGCCTTCTAGCTTATTATTTGAATAAGGTAGATTATATGCATCAGCACATACTCGAACAGCGGTTTGTCCACGTAGTGGTTGAAATTCACCTGCCGATACAAAACTAGTGCTTAATATAAGCCCTAGTGTGATTTTTGATAATACGCGCATTAATGTCATGCTTTATCCTTCTGTCCAGTTCATGAAATACAATCTATTTCGATAGCATGTAAATATAACCAAAAAAAAAGCCCGACACAAGTGCCGGGCTTCTTTATTTAGGTTTTTTATTTATTAAATAAATTTAATAAGTAAAAGGTCTTATAGGCTAAATACGCTTAAAACACCACCTAGGTTAGTCCAGCTAGATAGCGCTTTGTAAGCACCTACCGCACCAAGACCATCTGTATCATTTTCCAATGAAGGAAGAGCGATACCGATACCAGCCCAACCACCGATACCTGAAAGGATCGAGATGTACTGTTTACCATCGTGTTTATAAGTATTTACGTTACCGATAATACCTGAAGCAGTTTTAAATCTCCATAACTCACGACCTGATTGTGCATCTAATGCTTTGATGTAACCTTCTAATGTTCCGTAGAACACTAAATCAGAAGCAGTAGCTAGAGCACCAGACCATGCTGAGAAACGTTCTGGGTTAGACCAAACGATCTTACCAACACGTGCATCCCAAGCGATGAAGTTACCTAAGTGTGTACC
>DAOUSV010000115.1 GCA_030627065.1 Piscirickettsiaceae bacterium
AGATATTTTAGAAGCCTATGAAACATATAGTTTTCATACGATTTATCAGAAAATTCATAACTTCTGTGCTCAGGAAATGGGTAGTTTGTATTTAGATATTACTAAAGATCGTCAATACACAATGCAAGCGAATAGCCCTGCTCGTCGCTCTAGTCAAACGGCAATGTATCACATTATTGAAGCTCTAACGCGTTGGATGGCACCTATTCTTAGCTTTACCGCTGATGAATTATGGGATCATTTACCGGGGGAGCATAATGAATCGGTATTTTTGAACGAGTGGTATCAAGGGCTAACGCCTTTAGCTGCAGGTTCTCAATTTGATAATACATTCTGGGAGCAAGTCTTTAATGTGCGTGATACTGTGTCGAAAGAGCTGGAAATATTACGTGCTGATGGCAAAATTAAAGGTGGTTTAACCGCTGATGTGACACTGTATGCTGATGCGGACTTGTTTGAAAGGTTGAACACGTTAGGCGATGAGCTGAAATTTGTATTAATTACATCAAGTGCCAATTTATTAGCAATGAGTGATAAACCTGCCGATGCAATTGATAGTTCACTTGAAGGTCTATCGTTAGTATTAACGCCATCAGAAGATGAACGTTGCGATCGCTGTTGGCATCAAACGCCTGAAGTCGGCAAAGACGAAACACATCCTGAATTATGTAATCGTTGTATTGATAATGTCGACGGCGAAGGCGAGAAGCGCGAGTTCGTCTAATGCTGAAATGGTTATGGCTAACAGGCTTGGTGATTGTGTTAGATCAGGCATCAAAATGGTTTATGGTGTCGTGGTTATCACTGTATGAAACTGTGGCTGTTATTCCATATTTCAATCTGACAATGGCGCATAATAATGGTGCGGCATTTAGTTTTTTAGCCAATGCCGGCGGCTGGCAACGATGGTTCTTTATCATCTTGGCTGGAGCGATTAGTGTTGGATTATTTATCTGGCTTGCTAAATTAGCTAAGACAAAGCTAGAAGCGCTATCAGTTAGCTTGATCCTCGGTGGCGCGATTGGCAATGTGATTGACCGCGTTTATTACGGCTATGTGATTGATTTTTTAGATGTGTATTACGGCACTTATCATTGGCCTGCTTTTAATATTGCTGATTCTGCTATTTGTATTGGTGCTGTTTTGATTATTATTGATAGTTTTACTGCTAAGTCGGACGAGGAAGACAAGGCATGAGCTTTTGTGATTTAGCCTTAGACTGTGTCACTAAATTACAGCCTTATGTGCCCGGCAAACCGATTGAAGAATTGGAGCGCGAATTAGGCATTAGCAATATTGTAAAATTAGCCTCTAATGAAAATCCATTAGGCCCTTCTGAACAGGTTTTGTCGGCACTGGCGCAAGCAAGCAAAGAAGTCACACGTTATCCTGATGGTAATGGCTTTGTTTTAAAGGCGGCGCTGGCTGGAAAATATCAACTGAATACCGAACAGATCACATTAGGAAATGGGTCTAATGATGTATTGGAATTGATTGCCCGAGCCTTTGTATCGCCTAGTGATGAGGTAATGTTTTCACAATATGCCTTTGCTGTTTATCCGATTGTGACACAGGCAATTGGTGCTAAAGCCGTGATTGTAGCCGCTCGCGACTATGGTTATGACTTGCAGGCAATGCGTGCATTAATCAGCGAACAAACCAAGCTTATTTTCATTGCGAATCCGAATAATCCGACGGGAACATACCTTAACGGTGCAGAGTTAGAATCATTTATAGCTAATGTGCCGAAGCAAACTTTGGTGGTGTTAGATGAAGCGTATGTTGAATATGGTGAGCAAGATGTGGATAGTATTCAGTGGTTAAAAAAATACTCGAATTTAATTATTACCCGTACTTTTTCTAAAGCCTATGGTTTAGCTGGGTTGCGAGTAGGCTATGCTTTGTCGCATCCCGATGTGGCTGATTTACTTAATCGTATTCGTCAGCCTTTTAATGTTAATAGTTTGGCTTTAGCAGCGGCAACTGTGACGTTGAATGATGATGATTATATTGTTAAAACAAAAGCCTTAAATGATGCAGGAATGGCACAGTTAATAGCGGGGCTTGATACCTTAGGCTTAAGTTATATCCCATCAAAAGCTAATTTTATTACGGTTGATGTTAAGCGAAATGGTGATGATGTATTTGCTGATTTATTACAGCAAGGCGTGATTATTCGTTCTGTGGCTAATTATGGATTAGCCAATTATATTCGTGTCAGTATTGGCCTAAAAGATGAAAATCAACGATTTTTAGATGCACTAGGACAAATACTATGATTAAAAGATTGGCAATCATCGGTGTCGGGCTTATTGGCGGTTCGTTATCACTGGCATTAAAAAAAGCGGGTGTAGTGGGTGAGGTTGTTGGTTATTCACGCACGGAATCTGTACGCGAAGAAGCATTAGAATTAGGCGTTATTGATCGTACTGCTTGCAGTGTTAAAGAGGCTGTTAAAGATGCTGATATGGTATTTTTGGCGGTGCCGATGGCTGCAATGGAGTCTGTACTGATTGAGCTTAAAGATCATATTGCAGAGAATGCGATTATTACTGATGGTGGTAGTGCAAAAGGTCAGTTAGTGGATATAGCTAAACGTGTTTTAACTGATAAGTTTAGCCAGTTTGTACCGGGGCATCCGATTGCGGGTACTGAAAAAAGCGGTCCAAGTGCTGCCTTTGCTACACTATATAGAAAGCATAGAGTAGTCTTAACGCCTGTCGCTGAAACAAATAAAGATGCTTTAGAAAAAGTACGCACAATGTGGCAAGCAACTGGGGCTGAAGTCTTTGAAATGGATGTAAAACACCATGATGTAGTGTTGGCGGCAACCAGTCATTTACCCCATGTGTTGGCATTTAATTTAGTTGGCATGTTGGCTGAGCGTGATGATTGTGATGATGTTCTCCGTTATGCGGCGGGTGGATTTAAAGATTTTTCACGGATTGCATCGAGTGATTCCGTGATGTGGCGAGATATTTGTCTTAGCAATAGTGAGGCGATTTTAGGTTTAATCCAACAATATCAGCAAGGATTATCTGAACTTGAACGAGCGATTAAAGATCAAGATGGCGAAACATTAAAAACAGTCTTTGAACGTGCAAAACAAGCACGTGATACACGATTTAAAGATTAATACTTGAGTGGCAATAGTCATTAGAATTAAGAATTGGAGTTGATTTAGCAGTGAGTAGCGAGCAAAAAAAGAATTATATTGTACAGCCAGGCGGCAAGTTACGAGGAAGAATTCGAGTGCCAGGTGATAAATCAATTTCTCATCGTTCGATTATGTTGGGATCATTAGCCGAAGGCACCACAGAAGTAACAGGCTTTTTAGAAGGCGAAGATGCCTTAGCAACATTGGCTTCATTCCGAGCAATGGGTGTGCAGATTGATGGCCCTAAAGATGGTAAAGTGACTGTTCACGGTGTTGGTATGCATGGCTTGAAGGCACCAGAAGAAGATGTGTATTTAGGCAACTCTGGCACATCAATTCGTTTGTTAAGTGGACTGCTTGCCGGACAAAACTTTGCGAGTACATTAACAGGTGATAAATCTTTATCCGGTCGCCCGATGAAGCGCGTTACAGATCCTTTGGCTCAGATGGGGGCTGAAATTGATTCAAATGAGGGTAAGCCGCCATTAAAGATTAAAGGTGGTAGTGCATTAAAAGGTATTAATTACAAATTACCAATGGCAAGTGCACAAGTTAAGTCATGTGTGTTGTTAGCAGGACTATATGCTAAAGGAACAACAACCGTTGTTGAGCCAGCACCAACTCGAGATCATACTGAACGTATGCTGTCAGGTATGGGCTATAAGGTAGATGTGCAGGGCGATACTGTAACCATTGAAGGCGGTGGCAAGTTAACTGCGACTAATATTGATGTTCCAGCAGATATTTCTTCTGCAACATTCTTTATGGTGGGAGCTGCAATTTCTGAAGGTTCAGATCTTACTTTAACGCATGTCGGCATAAACCCAACACGTACTGGGGTGATTAATATCTTACGTTTGATGGGCGCTGATATTAGTTTGTCGAATGAAAAAATGACAGGCGGTGAACCTGTTGCTGATATTCGTATTAAATATGCACCATTGAAAGGGATTGATATTCCTGAAGATCAAGTACCTTTAGCTATTGATGAATTCCCAGCCTTATTTGTTGCTGCTGCTTGTGCTGAAGGGCAAACAGTATTAACGGGTGCTGAAGAGTTACGCGTTAAAGAAAGTGATCGTATTCAAGCGATGGCAGATGGCTTAACAATTTTAGGTATTGATGCAAAATCAACTAAAGATGGCATTATCATCAATGGTGGCGTTATTGGTAGTGGTGAAGTAGAAAGCCACGATGATCACCGTATTGCCATGTCATTTGCTATAGCAGGCTTGCAAGCTGGTGGCAGTATTCAAATTAATGACTGTGCCAATGTGGCGACATCATTTCCAAACTTTATTGAGCTAGCTAATGAAGCCGGTTTAGAGATAGAAGAAGTTAATGCCTAATATTCCAGTTATTACGATTGATGGTCCAAGTGGATCAGGTAAGGGTACGATTGCACAGCTTGTTGCAAAAAAGTTAGGTTGGCACTATTTAGACAGTGGCGCAATTTATCGCGTATTAGCGCAAGCGGCGATTAAACATGATATTGATTTAGCTGATGAGCAGAAATTAGCAACAGTTGCTCAGCACTTAGACTTGGTTTTTTCTTTGGATAAGGATGTTTTATCTGTCTTATTAGAAGGCGAGGATGTCAGTGTCTTAATTCGTAGTGAACAAGCAGGAAATGCCGCATCTAAGGTGGCTTCTCTACCGTTGGTACGGACGGCATTATTACAGCGACAACATGACTTTAGACAGGCGCCAGGCTTAGTTACTGATGGTCGAGATATGGGCACTGTTGTCTTTGCTGATGCAGAGCATAAAATTTATTTAACGGCAAGTGCCGATGTTCGAGCAGAAAGACGATATAAGCAGTTGAAAGAAAAAGGAATTGAGAGTAACCTTTCCGCTCTTGTCGCTGATATTTCAGAGCGTGATGTTCGAGATAGTCAGCGTGAGGTCGCGCCATTGCGACCTGCTACTGATGCATTAGAGCTAGATTCTAGTGCTTTAAGTATCGATGATGTTTATACACAGATCATGGCAAAGTGCGGTGAGCTGTAGATTGTGAGGTCTCATCTAAAATAGTTTAGGTGGGTTTTTTTTAACTTCTTGCGTTAAGCAAGTATTTTTAAGCGGTTTTATTTACTTTGAATAAAGCCAAGGATGTAATAATGAGCGAAAGCTTTGCGGATCTCTTTGAAGAGAGTTTAAGTTTAACACCAATGCAAACG
>DAOUSV010000131.1 GCA_030627065.1 Piscirickettsiaceae bacterium
AGTGTTTCAGATTCAGGTTGAATATGAAGATAAAATTTAAGGTAATTATCAGAGAACCACAATATATAATGATCCTGTGATTCTACACAAAAAGTTTCTATACTTGCGTTTAATAATTTACTAATTCCCTTTAAATCCCACTTCATAAAAAAACCTAAATGATATTATATAAATTTATAACTTGTTATTAACAGGAAATAAATTTCCCTGTAATTCTTATACATATACGGACAGTTTTTCCTAGTAATACGGTATTAAAGAGTAAACAGGGAATTAACCTTTGTGTAAATGTATTGGTGTGGATAGTGACATAGAGGCTATCAATTTTCAATGAATAGCATTTTTATTAACACGGTGATTATTCCTTACAGCTAATTAATCTATTTAGTATTGAGCCTAAATTGTTTATAGTGAAAGCTATGCTTACTATTTCTATTACAGAACAACGATGCACTCTATTTGAGGGTGATACCTTAAAATTTGAGGCTGATGTCTCAACGGCACTTAATGGCGTCGGCGAGCAGAAAGGTAGTGGTTGCACACCGAGAGGCTTACACACTATTCGTGCTTGTATTGGTGCTAATCAACCCGAAAATACGGTTTTTATTGGTCGCAGACCAAGCGGCGAAATATATACACCTGAACTTGGTGCTGAGTTTCCTGAGCGAGATTGGATTTTAACGCGAATTTTATGGCTTAGTGGGCTTGAATTGGGCCGAAACAGATTGACAAATGTTGATACAATGCAACGTTATATTTACATTCATGGTTGCCCAGATAGTTTACCGATGGGCAAGCCGTTATCTCATGGGTGTATTCGATTACATAATAAGGATTTACTTACTTTATTTGATCTGGTCACGCCAGGCACTAAAGTGTTTATCCATGAATAAGGGTATGACTTATGACTTTAGGCCCGTTAATGGTCGACTTAGTTGGATTAGAACTAAGTGAAGTAGAACGCGATGTGTTGCAACATCCCTTGGTCGGAGGTGTTATTTTATTTAGCCGAAATTATGAATCCCCTGAACAAATAACGGCTTTAACTCAAAGTATCCGAGCATTACGCGAGCCTCATTTATTAATCTCTGTTGATCATGAAGGTGGACGAGTGCAACGCTTTCGAGAAGGATTTACTCGGTTGCCACCAATTGGTGCATTAGGTAAACACTATATGCAACATCCTAAACAAACCTTAGAGCGTGCTGAAAAAACAGGTTGGTTGATGGCGGCAGAGCTCCGTTCGGTGGGTGTTGATTTCAGTTTTGCACCGGTACTTGATCTTGATTATGGCGTTAGCGATATCATAGGAGACCGCGCTTTTCATCGTGATCCTGAAGCTGTTGCTTCGATGGCTCATGCGTATATTCAAGGTATGAAAGGTGCGTGGATGCCTGCGGTGGGTAAGCATTTTCCTGGTCATGGTGCGGTGGAAGTTGATTCTCATAAAGGATTACCTGTCGATAGTCGCCATTTTGAAGATATGATTCAAGCAGATATATTGCCGTTTAGTCGTTTATGCCAGTCAGAATTAGCCGGGATCATGCCTGCTCATATTGTTTACGAACAAAGTGATAGTTTACCTGCTGGTTTTTCTCCTTTTTGGATTAAAGAAATACTACGTGATCGCTTAGGCTTTCAAGGTGCGGTATTAAGTGATGATTTAAGCATGGAAGGTGCGGCAGTGATTGGTGATAGTCTCGCTCGTGCAGAAGCGGCGTTGGATGCGGGCTGTGACATGGTGTTGGTATGTAATAAGCCTGAAAGTGTCGAGCAAGTGATTGATGGTTTAAAGATAGAAAATGATCCACTTCGTCATTCGCGGTTGATTCGTTTGCATGGTCGACATGCTATGGCTCGCGATGATTTATTTGCTAGCGAAGAGTGGAAAGAGGCGGCTAAAACAGTATTAAGTTATGCCCCCGATCCTGAATTGGAGTTAGATTTATGAAAACTATCATCAATAGATTGATATTAGTATGTAGCCTATTTTTATACTTGCCTACGATTCATGCCGAGGACGTTAGCCCGATTGAAGTTGCGAACATCGCTGAAGTTGAGCCGTCATTAAGCAATCCTCGTTAAACAATGACAACCTATATTACAGCAATGGAAGCGGTGAATAAGGGGCAAAAAGAGCAGATAAAAGAAGCTGTTTCTACATTAGACTTATCAGGAATAAGTGAGTTAATTAGAGACAGTAAAGGGCGAGAATTAGCATATGCTTTATCGTCGGTGATTGAACGTAGCAAGGCTGTTACATTGAATTCAATTAAGACCAAACCTGCGAATGATAAGTATGTATTTGGTAGCTACTCGCAAGGACAAGTAGAAATTGTTAAACAGTTAGATGGGCGTTGGCTGTTTAGTGAAAAAACATTAGCTGCCTTACCCGCAATTTTAGAAGGTTTACTAGAAAAACCAGCAAGCCAGGGCACTAAAGAACCTAAAGTTTCATTGCCTTTTTATATCAAGATACGCTCTCAATTACCTGACGCCTTAAAAGGCGGATTCTTATTAGAACATTGGCAGTGGATTGGACTCTTTTTCGTTATTGTTATCGGTTCAATATCAGATAAAATATTGGCATGGTTTTTAGCTAGAAATATAGCTGTTTGGCAACGTAAACACCCTGATTCCACACGGTTTGATAAGGCTGTATTACGACCACTTGGTTTAATGGCGATGGCGATGATTTGGTGGTCTGGGCTTGGGCTTCTAGGTTTGCCAGATACTGCATTGATCATTTTATCTGTAGCTGTGAAGTTATTAGTGAGTCTGTCTGCTATTTGGAGTGCTTTCCGTTTAGTTGATGTACTTAACTCATTGATGGTAACTAAGGCTCTAAAAACTGAGAATAAGTTTGATGATTTATTAGTGCCGTTAATTGTTAAGAGCTTAAAAGTATTTATAGTCGTTATCGGCATTATCTTTTCAGCTGATAATTTGAATGTTGATGTAACCAGTTTGTTAGCCGGTCTTGGTCTTGGTGGCTTGGCATTTGCCTTGGCTGCAAAAGATTTATTAGGTAACTTCTTTGGCTCATTAACGGTATTACTAGATCGCCCGTTTCAGATCGGTGATTGGGTTGTTATCGGTGATGTGGAAGGTTCGGTGGAGCAGGTGGGTTTTAGAAGTACGCAAATCAGAACATTTTATAATTCATTAATTACATTACCGAATGCATTATTAACGACCTCTAAAATCGATAATATGGGCGCACGTCGCTATCGTCGAATGAAGACGATGTTGGGTTTAACCTATGATACGACACCAGAAAAAATAGATGCGTTTTGTGCTGGTATTAGAGAATTAATCCAACTTCATCCTTATATGCGTAAAGATTATTACCAAGTCTATTTTAATCAGTATAATGCCGCCTCTTTGGATATTTTGGTGTATGTATTTTGGCAAACACCGGACTGGAATACTGAGTTGCGTGAACGTCACCGTTTCTTACTAGATATATTACGCTTGGCAAAACAATTGGATGTTGAGTTCGCATATCCAACGCAAACCTTATATTTAAAGCAAGATAATGATGTTGCGGGCAATAATTTGTCTGCATTCCAACCTGCTATGTCCGAGAATGAAGCCATGGCAATGGGCCAGCAGCAAGCCAACGCTATTGTAGATGCAACGCTAGGAAAAGGTGTAAAACCTGGCCCTGTTACTTTTCCTTAAACGACGACTTTAAATGCCAGCACAATTTGTTCATTTACACCTCCACACCGACTATTCCTTAGTTGATGGTTTAGTACGCGTAAAGCCTCTAATTCAAGCCGTAGCTAAAGAGGGAATGCCTGCCATTGCTGTTACTGATCTGCATAATTTATTTGCGGCAGTCAAAGTGTATAAAGCAGCACAGCAATCAGGTGTTAAACCCATACTAGCGGCAGATGTACGCCTACGTGATCCAGAAGATACAAAGAAAAGCAGTGGCTTCGTATTGCTATGCCAAAATACGGCAGGCTATTTAAACTTATCCCGCCTATTATCTAAAGCCTATATGGAAGGTCAGCATTTAGGCGTGCCGATGCTTGAGCTTGAATGGTTAGACGGACACACTGATGGCTTAATTTGTTTATCGGGTGGTCGTGACGGTATTTTAGGTAAAGCCTTACTTAATAATTTGACGGACAGTGTTGAGAAAATAACATCACATTGGCAAGCGCTATTTCCGGATCGTTTTTATCTTGAGTTAATTCGTACGGGACGTGATGATGAAGAACGTTATATTCAAGCGGTTTTAGATCTCGCAGAAAGTCATAACTTACCGGTTGTCGCTACCAATGATGTACGGTTTTTAGAATCAAGCCAATTTGAAGCACATGAAGCAAAGGTGTGTGTCAGCGAAGGGCGATTATTAGACGATCCTCGTCGCGCGCGAAACTATTCTGAGCAACAATATCTACGAACGCCTGCCGAAATGATTGCGCTATTCAAAGATATTCCAGAAGCAATCGAAAATACTATCGAAATAGCAAAACGCTGCAATGCTCAGTTAACATTAGGTGAGCATTACTTACCTGATTTCCCTGTTCCGGAGGGTATGACAATTGCTGAGTTTTTTAGCCAAGAATCCTATGAGGGGCTTGAGAAACGCTTGCCAGTTCTTTTCCCCGATAGGGACGAGCTGGAACAAAAGAGAAAAGAATATGAAGATCGCCTACAGATTGAATTAGACGTTATCAATGAAATGGGCTTTCCCGGTTATTTCTTAATCGTTGCCGACTTTATTAAATGGTCAAAAGATAATGATGTACCTGTAGGGCCTGGTCGGGGTTCGGGCGCCGGTTCATTAGTGGCTTATGCACTTAAAATTACCGATATTGATCCGCTGCAATATGACTTATTATTTGAGCGTTTTTTGAATCC
>DAOUSV010000178.1 GCA_030627065.1 Piscirickettsiaceae bacterium
AAGTAACAACTAGCTAATTATTTAAGCTCATACTTTACTAAATTCCGCCCTATATAACCTCTAATAATTAGAGGGTTATATAGGGCGGAATTTAGTAAAGTATGAGCTTAAATAATTAGCTAGTTGTTACTTATTTTGGTAGAAAGCCAGTATAAGGTAAGAGCTCTATTATGAAACTTCATTATCTCCACTGCTACGGTTTTTTGGCAAGATATACTGCTAAAGGCTATTGTTCATCTCAGTGAGGCTTCTTTATTAGATTGGTGCAATAAGGTGTTTTTCAGGCATAAAAAAGCGAGTCTATAACTCGCTGATTTCAAAAGGATCAATTGGTACCGAGGGTCGGAATCGAACCGACACTTCCGAAGAAACCGGATTTTGAATCCGGCGCGTCTACCAGTTCCGCCACCCCGGCAAATTGAAGCGTGAAATTATAACGGTGATAGTCTCTTTATGGAAGCGTTAATTTCACTTTTTACATAAAAAGTGGGTGAGTTTGCTATGATCTCCCTTATGCAATTAACAGACTTTCAATTTGACCTGCCCTCGGAGCTAATCGCTCAATTTCCACCTAGCGAACGTACAGCAAGTAGATTATTATTACTAGATGGTGAAGGTGGCTATATTACAGATCATCATTTCCCCGAGGTATTGGGCTTATTACGTCCAGATGACTTATTAGTATTTAACAATACTAGGGTGATTCCTGCTCGCTTATTAGGCAAGAAAGACAGTGGCGGCAAGCTTGAGGTTTTGGTGGAGCGTGTTTTAGATGAACACCGAGTTTTAGCGCATGTGCGTAGTAGTAAGTCACCGAAAGAGGGGCGACACTTATTATTGGAAGATGCCCTCGATGTTGAAGTGCTGGGTCGTGATGGCGCTTTATTTGAACTGTATTTTCATGTTGAGGGTTCTGTTACTGAAGCCTTGGAACAATATGGTCGTTTACCTTTACCTCCTTATATTGAACGTGAAGTTGATAAAGAAGACTTAGAGCGCTATCAAACTGTGTATGCCAAGAATATTGGTGCGGTTGCTGCGCCTACAGCTGGTTTGCATTTCGATGAGGCCTTGTTAAAGCGCATTACAGAGATGGGAATAGAAACTGCAGAAATAACATTACATGTGGGGGCTGGAACATTTCAACCTGTTCGTGTTGATGATATTAAAACGCATCATATGCACTCTGAACGTATTGACGTGTCGGAAGCTGTTTGCGAGCAAGTTAGAGCGACTCAGGCACGTGGTGGGCGAGTGATTGCGGTGGGAACAACCAGCGTAAGAGCCTTGGAAAGCGCATCGCGTACAGGAAAGATTGAATCATTCAGTGGCGAGACCGATATCTTTATTTATCCGGGGTATCAGTTTAAAAGTGTCGATGCCATGATTACCAATTTCCATCTATCAGAATCAACTTTATTAATGCTGGTATCAGCATTTGCCGGTAAAGATAGCGTTATGGCCGCATATCAACATGCTATCGAGCAGAAATACCGATTTTTCAGTTATGGTGATGCCATGTTTATTACAAAGAGTTCCGTATGAAAACAGTAGATAACATTCGTTTTATTTTAGTGGGCACAACTCACCCAGGTAATATTGGTGCGGCGGCTCGGGCAATGAAAACCATGGGCTTTTCTAATTTACATTTAGTAACGCCTAAAATTTACCCAAGTGCTGAAGCGACTGCACGTGCATCGGGTGCTGATGATGTTTTGGCTAGAGCTGTTGTACATGAGACCTTAGATTCTGCGTTAGAAGGTTGCCAGCAAGTATATGGAATGAGTGCTCGATTACGTCATTTACCCGTGCCGGTGGTTAATCCTCGTGAGGCTGTTTCTCACATTCAACAGCAAGGTGAGGATGCACAGATTGCTATTATTTTTGGTCGTGAACATTCAGGCTTGACCAATGATGAGTTAGATCGTTGCCAGCATTTAGTGAATATTCCCGCCAACCCAGACTATAGTTCTTTGAATTTAGCATCGGCAGTGCAAGTGTTAGCTTATGAGCTAAAAATGAGTTTTGACCCAACTATTGAAGTCGGTCGAATAGGCGAAGAGCGAGAAGCCATTAAGGCGGAAGATTTAGAACATCTTTATGGTCACTTTGAACAATCATTAATCACCATTGGTTTTTTAGATCCGGATAAACCTAAGAATTTAATGCGTCGCCTACGCCGATTATTTAACCGTGCGGAACTAGATCGTAATGAGTTACAAATATTGCACGGTATTTTACGCGCAGCAGAGAGCCAAAAGGATACATAACTATGAAGGATAACGTAAGTTTATGGCTGTTGATGAAAGAAGATGTTGCCTGCGTATTTGATCGCGATCCTGCTGCACGTAATGTCTTTGAAATTATTACAACCTATCCGGGAGTACAAGCGATTCAGTGGCATCGTTTAAGTCACTGGTTGTGGAGTCGTAACCTTAAGTGGTTTGCACGCTTCTTAGCGACTGTTAGTCGCTGGTTAACAGGTATTGAAATTCATCCTGCAGTGAGAATCGGACGTCGATTCTTTATTGATCATGGTATGGGCGTCGTGATTGGTGAAACCGCTGAGATTGGCAATGATTGTACCTTGTATCATGGCGTTACATTAGGTGGTACATCATGGAAAGAGGGCAAGCGTCATCCAACATTAGCTAATAATGTGGTGGTGGGTGCTGGTGCGAAAGTATTAGGTCCAATTCATCTTAATGATGGTGCGCGTATTGGCTCTAATGCTGTTGTGGTTAAGGATGTTGTTGCTGGTGAAACGGTGATTGGCGTGCCCGGTCGAGTCGTTAAAATCAATCAAACTGAAGAGAAAAAACAGCAACAAAAACTGGCGCAATCTGTCGGCTTTGATGCTTATGGTACATCGAGTGAAACATTAGACCCAGTTGCAACAGCAATCCATGGTTTGATTGAACATATTCATGCATTAGATAAACGTATGGATGATATGGCGAAGACGATTCACAGCCTAGGTGGTGATGTTCCTGACGTTGTTATGCCAGAATTAGACCAATGTGATTTAGCCGAAAATGGATCAAACAATAAACTTGACTAAAATACTGGGTTATGTAAAAATTAATACCTGACTTAACCAAGGGTATTTCGATGAGACTAACAACAAAAGGCCGCTACGCAGTAACAGCAATGCTAGATTTGAGTTTAAATTATGGCAAAGGTGCAATTACATTAGCGGATATCTCAGATCGCCAAGGTATTTCATTGTCCTATTTAGAACAGTTATTTTCCAAATTGAGAAAGCATGACTTAGTAAGCAGCACCCGCGGA
>DAOUSV010000111.1 GCA_030627065.1 Piscirickettsiaceae bacterium
GTTTACACAACAATTGTTGCAGAACATAAACGCGAAGATTGGACTCCTGCAACACCTGTACAATTGCCGTAATCACAAACGTTAACGCATATATTGGCATTGATCTCGGTACCTCAGGGTGTCGAGCTATTGCCATTGATGACGATAAACGCATTATAGCCAGCAGCCAAAAATCATTTAAACAAGTACAACTCCCCTCTTCTCAATCAGAACAAGATCCAGAGGAACAGTGGCATACAGTGCTTGATGTATTATCAGATTTAATACCTAAATGTCAGCAATTTATCATCACAGCCATTGCTGTTGATGCCACATCGGGCTCTATATTATTCACTGATAAAAATGGCAAAAATCTTACGCCGATCATTATGTATAACGATGCTAGGGCGACTGCACAAAGTAATATCATTTTGCATGAAGCCCCGAAAGAATCAGGTGCTCATGGTGTGAGTGGTGGATTATCAAAAGCACTTTATCAAATAGAAAATACTGACATACCAGCCACTAGTAAACTATTGCATCAAGTCGATTGGATAAACTTCAAACTAGGTGCGCCGTTGGCAATAACAGATGAAAATAGTGCACTTAAAACTGGCTATGATCCGGTTAATCGTTGTTGGCCGGATTGGATTGATACTTTTATAGAAAGTTCATTACTCCCCGATGTTGTTCCGGTAGCAACAACAATTGGGCAGTTATCTACATCATTATGTAAGCAATTCAACTTAAACTATCGCCCTGAACTTGTTGCAGGCACAACCGATAGCATCGCTGCATTTATTGCTACAGGTGCAAATCAGTTAGGCGATGCTGTTACATCACTAGGTTCTAGTTTAGTGGTGAAACTAATCACTAAAGCACCGATATTTGTGCCGAAACTTGGCATTTACAGTCATAGATTAGGTGATTATTGGCTTGTCGGTGGCGCATCAAATACAGGTGGAGCAGTATTAAAATACTATTTTGAACCACAACAATTACAAATATTAAGTGAGAAAATTGACTTAGAGTCAAGTCCACCAGATTATTACCCCTTATTATCAAAAGGTGAACGGTTTCCGGTGAATAATCCTCAATTAATGCCAAAATTGACACCAAGAACTGATGATGTAACGTTTCTACATGGCATACTCAATGGCATTGCTAATATTGAAAAACAAGCTTACGAATGCTTACAACAAGCAGGATCGGATAGTTTAGTATCGATTCGAAGTGTCGGTGGCGGTGCTATAAATCCAGTGTGGCAACAGATAAGACAAGATAAACTGGCAGTACCCTTTATCACGCTAGAACAAACTGAATCCGCTTACGGTTCAGCATTAGTCGCAATGAAAACAATAGTTTAAAGCATGTTCTTAATAAGGTGCATTTTAATGTTTTCTTATTTTCAATTGCTACAATGAGCTTTTATACTGCTCATTAACAACTCCGTGTTAGCTAAGTTTTAATGTCGATAATGTATCCTTGTGAATAGACATGAATAAGTCTTTATGGGAAACAATGGATATGCCATAAGATGGAATAATCTTTTTTATTCTGTCTTGCCATTCTTCAGTTGCTAATTGTTCAGCAAAGCATTCTTCAATAATCTCTAAAATAATAGGGACTAAAATGGACGCTCCGGGTGAGGCACCTAATAAACCGGCAAGGCTACGGTCGTCGGTATGAACAACTTCAGTACCAAATTCAATTTTACCGCCAAGTTCGGGACATTTCTTTATTATTTGCACCCGCTGTCCAGCTTTGTGTAATGTCCAATCTTCATCCTTTGCATCTGGAAAATATTCGCGTAAGGCTTTCATTCGAGATTTTTGTGTCTGAAATGCTTCTTTTACCAGATAGCTAATCAAGTCAATATTTTTCATGCCGACTCGCATCATTGGCCAGATATTATCGCGCTTTATAGACATAAAAAGATCCAAAACAGAACCGTGTTTTAAAAACTTAGTGGTAAAACCGGCAAACGGTCCGAATAGTAATGCTTTTTCACCGTCAATAATACGAGTATCAAGATGTGGCACTGACATAGGCGGCGCACCGACAGAGGCTTTTCCGTAGACTTTGGCTAAATGTTGTTCTACAAGATCTGGATTTTTACACACTAAAAATTGGCCACTAACAGGAAAGCCACCATAGCCTTTGGCAATGCCCGCTTTTTGTAGCAACTGCAATGCCCCACCACCGGCACCAATAAAGACAAACCGAGCATTAATAATGCTGCTTGTATTTTGTTTTTCATTTTTAACGGTAATATTCCAGCGGCTATCATCGTCTTGCTTTAAATCCATAACAGAGTGATTTAATAACAGGTCGAAATCTTTCTTAGTTTGTAAATGTGCGATCATCGCTCTGCTAACAGCTGCAAAATTGACATCAGTGCCATATGCAACACGTGTTGCAGCAACTTTTTTATCTGGATCGCGGCCTTGCATAATTAAAGGCATCCACTCACTTAATATTTTGGGATCATCACTAAACTCCATTGCTTCAAACATGGGATGAGTGCTCAATGCTTGTTGGCGTTTACGTAAAAAGTCAACATTATCGTCTCCCCAAACAAAACTAATATGAGGGACTGGATTAATGAAGTTTTCTGGAGATGGTAGTGCGCCTAATTTAACAAGGTATGACCAATATTGCAGACTAACTTCATAGCGCGCATTAATACCGTAGGCTCGCGTCACATTCACACTGCCGTCGTCTTGCTGTGGTGTATAGTTTAACTCGCAGTAGGCCGCATGACCTGTGCCCGCATTATTCCAGCCATCACTACTTTCTTGAAGCGGATTACCTAAGCGTTCAACCATCGTAATTGATATAGAAGGGTCCAGCTGTTTAAGCATAGAAGCTAGCGTAGCACTCATTGCACCAGCACCAACTAGTAGAACATCTGTTGTTTTAACCATTTTATCGGGTAACCATCTATTTATAAGGTGTTGGAAAATTCATTGCCATTGTCATTATCGGAGATAATAGTACATTTTATGGTATAAAAGAAAATTTCTGTTTGTAATTATTGCGTGTCATGTCGTTACTACTCGTCAGCAATAACTAGGCTTGCAGTTAATGTCTTAGTAAATATTATAGGTATATCACACTATGTTTTATAACAAGGCTAAAATTACTATTTTAAAAGGACATTTTTAATGAACGATATAGCAACAGGCGCACGTTATTTACTGCAAGGTTTTAGCCTGATACATCAAAAAGGCATCCGCCAATTTGCCTATATTCCTATGGCAATTAACACCCTACTGTTCAGTTTTGCTATTTGGCTTGGCGTCAGTAAGTTTGATCAGTGGTTTGCGAGTTTAATGCCAAGTTGGTTGCCTGAATGGTTATTAAGTTGGTTGATGTGGATAATTTGGCCTTTATTCACTGGTTTATTATTACTGTTTATATTCTTCAGTTTTTCTATTATTGCCAACTTACTTGCAGCACCGTTTAATGGTGTATTGGCTGAAGCCGTGGAAAACAAGCTCTCAGGAGAAAAGCCTTTAAGCCTATCTTGGCTAGAAATCATTAAAGATGCACCGTTGATGATGTGGGGAGAAATAAGGAAAATCGCCTATTTCATACTGTGGATGATTCCCCTATTCATTTTGTCATGGGTGCCCATTATTAATATTATCGCGCCCATTTTATGGATATTATTATCAAGCTGGATGTTAGCATTGGACTATCATGATTATCCAATGGGTAATCATCAACTGAAATTTCCACAACAACGAGCGATATTAAGACAAAAACGTGGTCTTGCTCTAGGATTTGGCCTGGCTACATTAGGTGCAACCATGATTCCATTTGTGAACTTCTTGGTGATTCCTGCCGCTGTCGCTGGTGCTACTGCTTTGTATTTAGATAACTTAAAGCGTTAGTCAGCGGGAACCCTCAGTAGTGAAACTAGTCACAGTCGTTGAATTCCCGCCTGCGCGGAAATGACAAAGGCTATAGTTTAAACAGCATCAATAAATGAATTTAATGTTTCACTCGGACGCATGATTTTAGCGGCCAACTGCTCATCAATCGCATAGTTAGTTGCAAACGTAATGCTGCTACCTTGCACCTCATTTAATTCATTAACGATCTTATCTTCATTGTCGGTTAGTTGCTGTGCCAGTGTTGAGAAATAAGCTTGCAAATCACTATCATCAGTTTGAGCACTTAATGCTTGCGCCCAATAAAGTGCGAGATAAAAATGACTGCCACGATTATCAATCTCACCGACATTTTCTGATGGTGATTTATTATTATCTAATAATGTTGTGATTGCTTGAGCTAGTGTGTCGGCCAAAACCTTTGCTTTTGGATTGCTGGCTGTATTACTTAAATGCTCCAGTGAGGCGGTTAAGGCTAGGAACTCACCTAATGAATCCCAGCAGAAGTGATTATCTTGCTCGAACATTTCAACCAGTTTAGGTGCTGTACCGCCGGCGCCGGTTTCAAATAAGCCGCCGCCATTCATCAAAGGTACGATTGATAGCATTTTAGCACTGGTACCCAACTCTAAAATTGGGAACAAATCAGTTAAGTAATCACGTAACACATTACCGGTAACTGAGATGGTATCTTGGCCATTTTTAATACGTTCTAACGATACGTCTATCGCATCTTCAGGCGATAAAATGCGAATATCTAAACCGTCAGTATCATGTACTGGCAGATACTTTTCTACTTTGGCAATAAGTTGTGCATCATGGCCTCTATTTTTATCTAGCCAAAAGATAGCTGGGGCACTTGTTAGTCGAGCACGGTTAACCGCTAATTTCACCCAATCTTGGATCGGGGCATCTTTTGCCTGACACATCCGCCAGATATCGCCCTGCTCTACTGTGTGTTCAAGTAGTGTCGTGCCGTTATCATCAATAACGCGTACTGTTCCTGCAGTAGCAACTTCAAACGTTTTATCATGTGAGCCATATTCTTCAGCTTTTTGAGCCATTAAGCCGACATTAGGTACGGTACCCATTGTTGTTGGGTCAAATGCTCCGTGTTTTTTACAGAAGTCTATCGTTTTTTGATAAATACCAGCATAACAGCGATCAGGGATCACTGCTTTAGTATCTTGTTGCTTACCGTCTTTATTCCACATTTGACCAGAAAAACGAATCATAGCGGGCATCGATGCATCAATAATGATATCAGAAGGTACATGAAGATTAGTAATACCTTTATCTGAATTCACCATTGCCAAATCGGGACGTATCGCATAAACCGCTTGAATATCAGCTTCAATTTCAGCTTGTTGTTCTTGCGGTAGGCTTTTTATCTTGGCATACACATCCCCCAAGCCATTATTAACATCAACGCCTATTTGTTTAAATGTATCAGCATGTTTATCAAATACATCTTGATAGAAAACAGATACAAAATGACCAAAGATGATCGGATCAGAAACCTTCATCATCGTGGCTTTTAAATGCACCGAGAATAAAACGCCCTGCTCTTTGGCGCTATCAATTTCTTGTGCAATAAACCGACGCA
>DAOUSV010000134.1 GCA_030627065.1 Piscirickettsiaceae bacterium
TAGATCGGATGGAACGCCGTTTGATTCAGTTGAAAATTGAGCGTGTTGCTTTGCAAAAAGAATCCGATGATGCATCGAAAAAACGTTTAGAAATTCTTGAAGATGAGATGGCGAGTTTGTCTCGTGAATATGCTGATTTGGATGAAATATGGAAATCTGAAAAAGCATCTTTACACGGTAGCCAGCATATTAAAGAGGGTTTAGAGCGTGCTCGAATGGAATTGGATGTGGCGAATCGAAATGGTGATTTAGCTAAAATGTCTGAACTACAATATGGCACGATTCCAGAGTTAGAAAAACAATTAACCTTGGCGGCTCAAGCAGAAAAGCAAGACTTCACCTTGTTACGTAGTGAAGTCGGTGAAGAGGAAATTGCCGAGGTGGTATCAAAATGGACCGGTATTCCTGTGTCTAAAATGCTCGAAGGTGAGCGTGATAAATTATTGAAAATGGATGATGCTTTGCATGAGCGTGTGATTGGTCAAGATGAAGCGGTTACTGCCGTTGCTAATGCAATTCGACGTTCACGAGCAGGATTGTCTGATCCTAGCCGTCCTAACGGTTCATTCTTGTTTTTAGGGCCAACGGGTGTCGGTAAAACAGAGCTTTGTAAGTCTTTAGCAACCTTCTTGTTTGATACCGAAGACGCTATGGTACGTATTGATATGTCTGAGTTTATGGAAAAACATTCCGTGGCTCGATTGGTGGGTGCGCCTCCGGGTTATGTCGGCTATGAAGAGGGAGGCTATTTAACCGAAGCAGTTCGTCGGAAACCGTATTCTGTCATTTTGCTGGATGAAGTAGAAAAAGCGCATCCTGATGTGTTTAATATCTTATTACAAGTATTAGATGATGGCCGATTGACCGATGGTCAAGGTCGTACGGTTGATTTTAGAAATACAGTGATTGTGATGACCTCAAATCTCGGATCAAATGTGATTCAAGACTTAGCGGGTAATGATAATTATGACGAAATGAAGACGGCAGTGATGGATATTGTCGGACAACATTTCCGACCTGAATTTATTAACCGTGTTGATGATGTTGTGGTATTCCATCCATTAAAACGCGAGCAAATTCATGCCATTGCCAAAATTCAATTGACACATTTACATGCTAGGTTAGCTGATCGTGATATGAGCTTAGAAGTCAGTGATGCTGCATTAGACTTGATTGCCGAAGCGGGGTTTGATCCGGTATACGGTGCAAGACCGCTAAAACGTGTAATTCAACAACAATTGGAAAACAGCTTGGCACAAGACTTGTTGTCTGGTCGCTTTAAAGCCGGCGACGTTATCAACGTTGATGTTGATGGTGGAAGTTTGATCTTCACTTAAAAGCATTCAAGTCCTATTACGAATAGCATTGTGATAGGACTTTCTTTGTTACAATCCCCAGTATTATTCACACATAGAGATAATTGAATGACTGATTTTGCTAAATTTGCAGATGCATTTACCCCAGTAGAAGTTGCAGCTAAAGTTAATACTTTAGGTGTTAACAAGGCCAATATGCCCTTTTTGCAAATCATGGTTTTATCATTAATGGCAGGTGCATTTATCTCATTTGGTGCTATGTATTACACCGTTGTGATGACGAATCCTGCCGATGCGTATGGTGCATCAAAGTTACTTGGCGGTATGGCATTCTCTTTGGGTTTTATTTTGGTTGTAATTGCTGGAGGCGAATTATTTACTGGTAACAATCTCATCGTGATGGCGTGGGCAAATGGACGCGTGTCATTGGCAAAGTTATTTCGAAACTGGGGTTTGGTTTATATCGGTAATATGATCGGTGCATTGATGACCGTTTATTTGGTGTATTTATCAGGCTATCTTGATAGTGCTCATCATGCGGTTGGAGTAACCGCTCTTAAAATTGGTATATCAAAAGTAGACCACAGCATGACAGAGCTTTTTGTACGCGGCTTGTTTTGTAATGCTTTAGTGTGTTTGGCTAGTTGGATGGTCTATGCGTCACGAACAGTCACTGATAAAGTGATGATTATTATTTTCCCAATTTCAGCCTTTGTTGCCATGGGTTTTGAACATTGTATTGCCAATATGTTCATGATTCCATTAGCGCTTGTCGCTGCGGCGGATCCTGCTATTGTTGCAGAAAGTGGATTAAGTCTAGAAGCGATACAGGTACTTAATATTGATAGTATGTTGAACAATATTATGGCTGTTACGGTTGGTAATATTGTCGGTGGGACGGTGATGGTGGCGATGGCTTATTATGTTGTATATTTGTATAAGCAAGATTGATATCTTCACCTCATTATTATTATTGATGATTATGAAGTCTAACTTGGCCATGTGTCATCGCCAAGAAAACGGGGAGCCAGCGGTAGTGACATTTTTAACCGCTAATGGAGCCCTGCATACGCGAGGATGACGAAGCTACTTTTACTTATTTTCGTCCTTTGCTACTCGAATCAACACCCAATCTAGCCAGCGGTGAGGCAATAAACGTTTTAAAAATCCAAATAAATAGGTTGGAAAAGTCACATAATATCGTATTTGTGGCTTGTTACTTTCAATTGCATGAAGCAGCCGTTTTACAACGGCTTCAGGCGGTAAGGTAAACGGAACTGCCGCCCCTTTTTTATTAAGGCGTTGTTCCATTGCCAGATAAGTATCTCGGTGGGCACTATTTTCTTTTGTAATATGTTGTTGATATTTGGAAAAGGCATTGGCTCTAAACTGGCTGAGGATCGGACCTGGTTCAATTAAGCTGATATAAATATTGGTATTGTACAATTCTAATCGTAATGTATCTGCTAGAGCTTCAACTGCATATTTACTGGCATTATAGGCACCTCGATATGCCATCGAAACAAAGCCTAAAACGGAGCTGTTGTAGATAATTCGCCCGTGACCTTGTTGTCGCATTTGAGCGATAATCAGATTAGTCAGTTCTTGAGTGCCAAAGACATTAGTTTCAAATTGTTCACTTAACACATCACGACTTAAATCTTCTACCGCGCCTGGTTGGCCATAAGCGGCATTATTAAATAAGGCATCAATACGATTATCAAAGTGTTTTAGGCTGAATGTAACAGCATCAAGAATAGATTGGCTATCAGTCAGTTCTAGCATGACCGTTGTAATTCCCAACTCAGTTAATTGTGTGGCATCTTGAGGCTTTCTTACCGTTGCAATAACGTTATAACCTTGCTGATGCAACACTTTGGCAGCACATAAGCCAATACCTGTTGAGCAGCCTGTAATTAATATGTTTTTCATACGATATTATTTCCTCGTCAATTCTACTGGCCTCGGTAATTTGTTTTCAATAGGTGACGGCGGTTCACACAGTCCTAACCAACTACCAATTCGGCGAAATACAAATTTAATTAACCGCCATAAACGAGGTAATAACCAGATCATTAATAAGATAAAGACAATTAAAACAATCACAAATAAAATAGGGTGATACAGTGCTGCCCATAGTCCACCGATCACAATAATATCTTCTGTTATTGAGGCCGTCCAGTTAGTAAAAGGTTCGGGGGATGTATTGATTAATAAGCGACTCCCCGACTTGGTGAAATGTGTACCTGCCGCTAAAGAGCCGCCTAATAATGCCGAAGTGAGTTCGATGGCTGGCGTTACGTCACCAATAGCACTAGAGGCTAACATCGCGCCCGCAGGAATACGGATAAAGGTGTGAATCGTATCCCAGCCTGAATCAACACCGGGTATTTTATCGGCAAAGAATTCAACGCAATACATAAAGCCTGCCGCCGTCATCACCATTGGATTGCTTAATACGTCTAGCTCAGCGGGCAAAGCAATATTGCCGGTTGTGCCCATATAACCCAGCATAAATAAGGTGGCATATAAATTAATGCCGCTTGCCCAAGCTGCACCCATACTAAGTGCGATAATACTGACTGCATCCATTGTTTTTTCTCTCCCGTTTATTACAAACCCTATCATCAAGAGTATAGTGAACACTTTCATTGGCTGTCGGAATATGTGTGATGATAACCCGAACTGAATGTCTATCTTACCTTGAGACCTTATTAGAGCCTAATCGGTTCCAAGATTATTGTCCGAATGGTTTGCAAGTGGCTGGTAGCGAACAGGTACAGAACATTGTGTCAGGTGTGACGGCAAGTCAGGCTTTGCTTGATGCCGCGCTCGATTTGGGAGCGGATACGATATTAGTTCATCATGGTTATTTTTGGAAAGGTGAAGACCCACGCATTATCGGAATTAAACAGAAGCGCCTTAAGCAATTGTTAGTGAATGATATCAATTTGATAGCCTATCATTTACCGCTGGATGCACATCCAAAATTAGGTAATAATGCTCAATTGGCAGCATTATTTGATATTGAAGTGGATGGCAGAATCTCTGGCACAGGTGAGCCTGCATTGGCATTATGTGGCTGTTTGAATGAACCTCAAACTGTGCCTGAATTTGCAGATAAGATTTGGCAAGTATTAGAGAGAGAGCCGTTAGTGATACAGGCGCATGATCGCCCGATGACAACGATTGGCTGGTGTAGTGGTGCGGCAGAAGGTTATATTGAGCAGGCGGCTGATTTGGGTTTGGATGCCTTTATGAGTGGTGAAATATCAGAAAAAACAGTGCATTTAGCGCGTGAGTTAGGCATTAACTATTTTGCCGCAGGACATCATGCCACGGAGCGCTGTGGAGTGAAGGCGTTGGGTGAGCATTTGGCCGAACAATTTGATATACAACATCAGTTTGTTGATATTGATAATCCGGTTTGAAGCGTTAGCATGAGTCGTCTTTTCCGCCATACCAGCGTTAAAAATAATCTCAAAATGCTCATTTACATTAGTAAATTCCGCTTTTTCGACTATTTTTGCCTCGTCATGACGAA
>DAOUSV010000029.1 GCA_030627065.1 Piscirickettsiaceae bacterium
ATAGCTGCAAAAAAGCGAGTGAAATTTAGAATCTTGTCGTTATCATCATCATTTAAACGTTCTTGACGATATTGCTGCCATTGAACCTGCTCTTCATCCGTTAAGCTTTCAGGCCAATTACGAGCGCGGTAGCGAAATAACATTTCAGCTAGACGTGCATCATCAAAAGGTAACGAGAGTGTTTTGAGTTGGTCGGGGCCGGCACTACGAACTAAGTCCATTTTACGCTTATCATTGCCACTGAAAAATCCGCCACCATAAAGATTGGCATCAGGATCATCAACTGCATCAAACTCACGCGCTTTGAAAATATCATTCAATTTCTGAGTGAGATCGCCTGCCTCATTGAGCATAGCTAGATGTTTGTAATGCAGTTCTCGGTCAATATTAAGGCGTTTAGCCGCTTCATCATTAAGTGTGCTTTCAGGCACTACAATCGGACACTTATTAATATGTAATGTTTTCAATGCCGGACGTGTGATGCCCTCGGGCAAGTCCGCTGTTTTTGAATATAAACGTTCTCGCAATGTATCGGTATCTTCATTAATCAAATCAGAAGGATCATGGCGAAGATCATAAACAATAATGCCATTGTTATTCGTTAGATCTTTAGCCAGAGGAACCACTAACGCCGTGCCACAATATTTACTAGGATACATTCTTGAAGTGTGGATAAACGGCGTGCGCTCATGAATATTCATCAACGGCGCAATGGTATTTTTACCACGATGTTGATAGATAAAATCATACAGCTTAGGTTGTGCTGTTTTAATCAGTTTTGCCAAAGCAATAGTGGCATAGACATCGACCAAAGCATCATGGGCACCAGCATGTTCAATATTATTGGCAGCAGTCAGTGCTTCTAAGCGGAAGCTAGGCTTGCCGCCTTCACGGTCAGGCCAATTGATACCTTCAGGGCGTAGCGCACGGGTTAATCGAGCCATGTCGATAATATCCCAACGAGAATTACCATTTTGCCACTCACGAGCATAGGCATCATAAAAGTTACGATACAGGGTGAAACGAGTAAATTCGTCATCAAACCGCAAGCTGTTATAGCCGACACCACAAGTATTAGGCACTGCAAACTCATCATGGATCTGTTTGATAAACTCAGCTTCAGATACACCTTTTTCATTAGCTTCTTGTGGCGTAATGCCAGTCACCAAGCACGCTTGCGGATGCGGTAAACTATCATTAGCCTGCTTGCAATAAACCATCAACGGTTCACCGACAATGTTTAAATCCTCATCGGTACGAACACCGGCAAACTGAGAAGGGCGATCATAACGAGCATCGATGCCAAAGGTTTCATAATCGTGCCAGTACAGTGTATTCATTCTGCTTGCCTAATTCTTAGAAAGACGGGGAAACGAGGTTTATTATTTTTGGTGAAGCCATAATATTTAAAGGTAATTATACTGCCTATTCTAGGTGGAGATTGACGTTGTTGGTCGGACAAGCCCGAGCCAATATAAAACGTGATTCCGGATGGCAACTGACAATGTAAAGAACCTAATTTACCGGTATATTTACCTTTCCCCTCTTTATAGCCAATAACAGCACACTCTGTATCTTGATATTGTTTTACTTTTAAGGCGTGGCTTGAACGCCCTGCATGATAAGTAATTAAAGGTTTTCGAACTACTAAGCCTTCTCCACCTAATGAAATTACCTTCTTTAATTCAGATTTTAAATGGGCGGCTGATTGAACAATTTGTTGTGGAATGATAACTATAAATGGGCTGGGATGTTGTTCTAAATACTGCTGTAAAATTGCCAATCTATTTAGTAATCCAGCTTGCTGATCAGGCACTTCAAAAATCTGATAGCTGATAGTGTGCCAGCGTTCATCGGGTGACTTTTTTCGAACAATAGACATGATGTTTTCAAAATCACCACGTTGTGTCCATAGTTCGCCATCCAATGCAAAGGGTGGCAAAGCCTGCAAGAACCATTCAGGTGCTGAAATCTTATTCCCTTTACGACTTTTCAGTGTTTTCCCATCCCAAATAGCACGCATGCCATCGAGTTTTTCACTCATCAACCAGCCTGTTACATCCTGCGAATTATCATAGGTTTTAAGGAGTAATAGATCGGCATCTTTGGCAGAAGCAACAAGGCTCAAAAAGATAAATAGAGCTAGGCATAAATTAACCGTGAGTTTATGAAACTGTCTCGTTATCATTTGGCTACCTGTCGATCCTGAGCCGTTAAAGTATATTTCTTCAAACGTCCCAAATTTTCACTAATATCAGCGATCAAGTTAATGATCGCAGGCGTGATAGTGAAGGGCGGTTGATAGCTTGTCATTGGTGTTTATAAAGTCGCAAATACTTTCTCAGCTGCATCTAATGTCGCTTGAATTTCAGCATCACCATGAGCTGCTGAAATAAAGCCGGCTTCATAAGATGAAGGAGCTAAATAGATACCTTGCTCTAACATGCCGTGGAAGAACTTTTTAAAGCGTTCTTGATCGCAGGCGACGACTTGGTCGAAGCTGGTCACTTCTTTTTCGTCAGTAAAGAAGATGCCAAACATGCCGCCGACTTGGTTGATGGCCAGTGGAACTCCTGCCTTGTCAGCACGTTCTTTTAGTCCGGTGATTAAGGCTTTAGCACTGGCTGATAGCTTTTTGTGAAAGTCAGGTGCTTGGATTAATTTAAGGGTGCTTAAGCCTGCCGCCATGGCAACGGGATTACCTGATAGCGTGCCTGCTTGATAGACCGAGCCTAGCGGTGCGATACATTCCATAACTTCACGTTTGCCACCAAAAGCACCGACAGGTAGACCACCACCAACCACTTTACCTAATGTGGTTAAGTCGGGTTTTACCTTATACATTTCTTGTGCGCCGCCTAATGCCACGCGGAATCCGGTCATTACTTCATCAAAAATAAGTACAGCGCCTGATTGGTCGCAGATCTCACGTAAACCTTGTAAGAAGCCATCTATTGGTGGAATGCAATTCATATTGCCAGCAACAGGTTCAACGATAATGCAGGCAATTTGGTCGCCTAATTCAGCAAAGCAGTCACGAACAGAATCAAGATCATTATAAGTAAGAGTAAGAGTATGTTCGGCTAAGGATGCCGGAACGCCAGCGGATGAAGGCTCGCCTAATGTCAGTGCGCCCGAGCCTGCTTTAACTAATAATGAGTCAGCATGACCGTGGTAACAACCTTCAAATTTAACGATTTTATCGCGGTTGGTATAACCTCGAGCAAGGCGGATAGCGCTCATGGTGGCTTCAGTACCCGAGCTCACCATGCGAACCAATTCCATTGAAGGAACAAGGCGACATAAGGTATCTGCCATTTCAATTTCGATTTCAGTCGGTGCGCCAAAGCCTAGGCCGTGGGTGACTGATTCTTGCACAGCACTAATGACATCAGGATGAGCATGTCCTAAGATCATCGGTCCCCATGAACCGATATAATCAATATAACGATTACCTTCAGCATCGGTGATCCAAGCACCTTTGCCTTCACGGAAGAAAATAGGATCACCGCCGACACCATTAAAAGCGCGAACAGGTGAATTTACGCCACCTGGAATATGTTGTTGTGCTTGTGAAAATAGGTCGTGGTTAGTCGTCATGCTGGAATCCTAAAGGTTTAATTTAAATATGTGCGATAATTCTAGCTTAATTATTAGTCAATACCGATCCATTTATGAGCTTAAAATTTCGAATTGTAGTCATTGTAACCATTATCTTGCTGATTAACTTTGCGGCAGCAGGGTATTTCATGGTGAAGAATGCACGTCAGGCATTGGTTTCAGAAATGGAATCAAGTACGCAATTAGCTAAAGGCTTGTTAATTAATGCCTTACCGACTTTACGATTTTCTAATGATTTAGGCTCACGCTTAACCATGATTGTTGATAGTGTGCGAGATACACGCCATATTCGCGCATGGTTTGAAGATATGCACGGTCAACCTCTGATTGGTCGTGAGAAAGAATATGAAGGTTTTATTAATAAACCTGATGCACCAAATTGGTTTATTAAGTTGATGGAGCCTGAATCTGTCGCTTTTAGACGGCTTATTACGAAAGGTAGTAAATCGTATGGTTATTTAGTTGTAGAGGCTGATCCCAGTGATGAAGTCACCGAGGTTTGGCTCGACGTACAAGTTCTATTTTGGCTTGGAGGCTTCTTTTTAGTTTTAATCGTCGGATTGGTGTATGTCGCATTGAGACAGGGGCTCAGGCCTCTAGAAGAACTTGCTGCAGCCTTGGCTAAATTAGAAAAAGGTGATTTCACTGCACGGGTTGAAACGTCGGTGGTGACGGAGCTAAGCCCTATACAAAACCGTTTTAATCACATGGCCCAAGTATTAGAACAATCATTAGAAGAAAATCACGCCTTAGCCTCTAATATTCTTACTGTTCAAGAAGAAGAACGTCGTGATTTATCTCGTGAATTACACGATGAATTGGGGCCGTGCTTATTTGGAATTCGTGTTGATTTAGCCGATATTGATCGAATTGCAGGTGAGCATTTACTAACCAACATTCAAGAAAAAGTAGTCTCGGTTAAAACAATCACCAATCAAATTCAATCATTGATCCGTAAAATGTTAAGCCGCTTACGTCCAATGACATTAGATGATTTAGGATTATATGATGCCTTACGCGATATGCTTCGTAATTGGCGTGATAGGCAGCCTGAAATCGATTGGGAGTGGGATTTTGTCGGAGATTATCATGATTTACCTGATGCTATACAAGTCACCATCTATCGACTTGTGCAAGAATGTACAACAAACTGTGTTCGACATGCCAATGCAAGCCATGTAAAAGTAGAAGTTAAACGTGATTCGCAAAATTTAAAGGTGTCTGTCACTGATGATGGTAAAGGTCTTTCAATTGATGTGGTCAATGGGTTTGGTTTGATCGGCATGCGTGAGCGGGTATCAGCATTAGGTGGACGAATTGCATTTGATACAGAGGAAGGACGGGGCCTGCAGGTGCGGGTATTAATTCCACTAAAAGAAGATGATAAAACATGAAACAGACAGTAACGATTTTAGTTGTTGATGATCACCCTATTGTTAGAGCAGGTTGTCGGCAGCTTATTCAGCAAATTCCGAATGCTAATATTATTGAAGCTGAGACGGGGGAAGATGGCTATCGATTATTCCAAGAAAGTTATCCTGATATGGTTTTACTTGATATTACATTGCCCGGAATAGGTGGCTTAGAAATATTACGAAAAATGCGAGCTAACCGTGAAAATGCCAAGATATTGATGTTTAGTATGCATGAAGATCCTGTTTTTGCATCACGGGCGATGCAAGCGGGAGCAAGAGGCTATATCACCAAGAATAATGCGGCCGATCATTTAGTTGAGGCCGTAGAAAATGTCCTTAGTGGTAAAACCTATCTCAGCCCTGATGTAGCACAGCAGCTTGCAATGTTAAATGTTGGTGCAGGTACCAGCGCTTTAAGTGATTTATCACGACGTGAACTAGAAATATTACGTTTATTAGGTGAAGGTAATAGCATGACTGAAATGTCAGGAATATTAGGAATAAGTTATAAAACAGTCGCAAATAATCTGACACAGATAAAAAGTAAGCTTGATATTAATAAAACGGCAGAGTTAATGCGGTTTGCCATTAGTCACGGATTGTCATCATGATTATACAAGTATTTCATGATGCTCTTTTAAAGGCTTAGGCTGAGAGAAAAAGGGAATAACTTCCTGAATTATTGGGATAAGTCACTCATTCATAAATAACGTGTACTGCGTATCATGTATCACAAGTTATAGGAATTCAGCTTCCGAGTACTTAATATTTCTCTCTCCTTCTTTGAAGGTTTAAGGTTCAACTAATATGTTGAGCCTTTTTTTTGTCTGAAATAAAGTAAATTCATTTAGTTTACATTTCCTTGTATGTCTTTCTCTTGCTATTATTGCCGTCTAACTTTATTTGATGATGGCTCCTTTATGCAAAACCACAAATGGATTAAACAGCACTGGATTGTGACGATGTTGTTGATTGTATCTTCAGCAACGATAGCGGGTAGCCTAGAGCATGCAATCGACACACAAGTTAAAACAGATCTTGTAGCCCAAAAATCACAACAGCAAGTTGATAATTTAGCTGATGAAACAAACTCAATGCTGGCTGAATATCGTGAGACATTACGACAAACAGAGAGCTTACAAGCCTATAACGAACAGCTAGATAAATTAGTCGTTTCTCAACAGAAAGAACTCAGTTCTATTGATGAGCAATTACGTAATATTGAAACTACACAGCGTGATATTGTGCCGTTAATGTTAAAAATGATTGAGGTTATGTCATTATTTATTGAATTGGACCTGCCATTTTTACCTGCAGAGCGTCAAACTAGAATTGTGCAGCTACAAACTTTGATGGAACGTGCCGATGTAACTTTGGCTGAGAAATATCGTCGTATTCTTGAAGCCTATCAGGTAGAAACTGAGTATGGTCGTACTATTGAGGCATATAAAGGTGACTTAACGATTGATGACACGATACGTTCAGTCGATTTTCTTCGTATTGGCCGTGTAAGTTTGTATTATTTAACATTGGATGGACTTGAAGCTGGTGTATGGAATAATGGCTGGCAACGATTAGATAATGGCTACCTACAAGGTATTTCACAGGCATTGAAGATTGCAAAAAAACAATTACCGCCTGATTTATTAGTGTTGCCCGTTAAAACAGCGGAGGTTGCACAATGAAACAATTACTTTATTTATTAATAGTCAGTTTGTTTTCTTTTCCGGTAGTACAAGCAGCGGATAAGCCAGCTGATTTAGATGCTTTGCTTAAGCAAGTGAAGCGTGAACGTATTTTAGAACAGCAACAAAATAAATTACGTGAATCTGAGTTTGTAACCGCAAGAGATGATCAAACTAAATTATTATCAGAGGCAAAAGCGCAGCTAGCATTTGAAGAGCAGCGAACAGAGCTTCTTAATCAATCCTTTCAAGATTATGAAAAAGCATTGGTTAAACGAGAAGCACTATTAAACGAGAAATCAGGTTCATTAGGTGAGTTATTTGGTACTGTTCGCCAGATGGCAAATGATAGTCGGAGTTTATTAGAAAGCTCGATGACATCTGCTCAGCAACCGAATCGAGGCGAGTTCTTAACATTACTTTCTGAGCGTAAACAACAGCCAACCATTGAAGAGTTACGTGAGTTTTGGTTGATGTTACAAGAAGAAATGACCGAGTCAGGTAAAGTCAGTCAGTTTACTACTCCGGTTATTACTGCCGAAGGTAATGTTGAACCGCGACAAGTAACTCGAATAGGTGTTTTTTCAGCATTTAGTGACGGAAAGTTTTTACGTTATTTACCTGAAACGGGTAGTCTAGTTGAATTAGGTCGTCAGCCTGTTGATCGCTTGCGTAATTTAGTCGCTGATTTTGAAGAATTCAATGATGGTTCTTTACAGGCTGTGGTTGTTGATCCTACTCGTGGCGCTTTGATGGCTTTACTTGTTCAATCTCCTGATTTGAAAGAGCGTATTCAACAAGGTGGTTGGATTGGTTTCATCATTTTAGGTTTAGGTGCGATAGGCTTATTGATTGCTTTACAACGACTGATTTATTTAACGGTTGTTGGACGAGGTATTGCCAAGCAACAGAAATCATCAGAGGCTGATAAAACAAACCCATTAGGTCGTATTTTATCTGTTTATAGTAATGAGATAGTGCAGGATGTTGAGACATTAGCACTTAAACTTGATGAAGCTATTTTACGAGAGATTCCTAAAATTGAACGAGGCTTGATTACACTGGCTGTTATGGCGGCGATAGCGCCAATGTTGGGGCTTTTAGGAACAGTTTCAGGCATGATCGAAACATTCCAATCAATTACCTTGTTCGGCACCGGTGATCCTAAACTAATGTCAGGTGGTATTTCGCAAGCCCTAGTAACAACTGAGTTAGGTTTAGCCGTGGCTATTCCAATCTTATTAATTCATAGTGCACTGTCCGGTAAGAGTAACCGTTTGGTACAGATTTTAGATGAAGAAAGTGCTGCCGTAGTCGCACGTAATGCAGAAAAGCAGAATGGACTCTCTGACAAATAATATATTCAATATTGGACTGCTGCTAGAAAGCGGCGGCACAGTGCTATGGTTGATCTTGCTGTCATCATTCGTGATGTGGACATTGATCATCGAGCGCTATTTGTATGTCTATATTTCGCATCCCTCTGAGGTGAAAGGAATCATCGCTGAATGGCAACAGCGAGCAGATAGAAATAGTTGGTATGCACAGCAAATTCGTCACGGTATGATCGCTGAAAGTTCAATGTCATTACGACGTTATCTAATGACGATTAAGACTTTGATTGTGGCGTTGCCAATGTTGGGATTGCTTGGAACTGTAGGCGGCATGATCCAAACATTTGATGTATTAACCGTGTTTGGAACAGGTAATGCGCGAGGTATGGCTGGCGGTATTTCTGTGGCATTAATTACCACAATGGGCGGTTTATTAGCCGCCTTGTCTGGCATGTATTTCAGTACGCAACTTGAGCAAAAAGTAGCACGCTCAGTTGATAATGTTGCTGATGCACTGCGACGAGATTGAAGGAGGAACTGAATAAGTCATGATTTTTTTATGCTGGCCAAAAGCGCCCCAAACATCTCTTAAAATAGCGGCAATAGTTCACTATTACGGCTATTTTAAGAGATGTTTGAAACAGTTTAATCTCACCCTAAATTCAACCAGACTTAATCAGAGATTCCTTAAGGATTTTATAAGTTTATGAGAAACCGACATTCACGCCGACAAAGTGGTGCAATTGCAGAAGTAAATATGACGCCGCTTATAGATATGGTGTTTATTTTATTGATATTTTTTATTGTTACTACGTCATTTGTAAAAGAAACTGGGGTTGATGTTAGTCGACCATCGGCAAAAACCGCCGTTAAAAAAGAAAAGGCGAATATCTTAATTGCCATAAAGCCAAATGGTGAAGTGTGGATAGATAAACGAATGATTGATCGCCGTGCTGTACGAGCAAATGTTGAGCGTATGCATGCTGAAAATCCGGAAGGCTCAGTTATCATATTGGCAGATAAAGAGTCGAAAACAGGCTTATTGATTGAGGTGATGGATCAAGCTCGATTGGCAGGTGTTGCTAATGTTTCTATTGCCGCAGAAAAAGATTAATGCATTTAGGAATAGCAATATTTCTTGCCCTTTTAGTTAATCTTGGTTTATTTACCGTGATGCAGAAAATGACATCATCTAAAAGTATTGAACGATCGGTGACAGAAGATATTCAGTTATTAGATTTTGTACGCCTCAAACGTGACACACGAACCGAGCTTAAAAAACGTGAGTTACCGAAAAAGCCACCGCCACCTAAAAAGCCGCCACCGCCACCCAAAGCTCCCGCACCACAAGCAACCAAACCGAAAGCACCTGCACCTAAGTTAGATATACCTAGAATTGATGTGCCATTAAATATTGCTGGAGGTCCTTATTTAGGTGATTTCTCTAATGCCCCAGCTGTAGCACCTGCACCGATGGCTATGCCAGCAATGGATGATGAGGTGATACCTTTAGTTCGAATTCCTCCTCGATATCCACGGGCGGCTTCACGTCGAGGCATTGAAGGTGTTGTGACTATATCCTTTACGATTACCAAAAATGGGCAAGTACGAGATCCTGTTGTTGTCAGTGCCAAGCCTGAAAATATTTTTAATAAAGCAGCATTAAAAGCGATTAAAAAATGGAAATTCAAGCCTAAGACGGTGGATGGTCAAGCCGTTGAGCGTCAGGCAACTCAAGAAATTGAGTTTAAGTTAGCGAAATAGATGATGAAAACCATATTAAAAATAGCACTCTTTATAGCATCCTTATGCACGGCTCAATATGTAATGGCAGAGGATGATCAGCAGTATTTATTATCAGAAAAAACATATAAAGTATTGGAATCAGCTCAAGAATTAATGGCAGTTGAAAAGTATTCAGATGCAGAGAATAAGCTCAATGCATTATTGAAAAAGGTCGATTCTGTATCATATGAACAAGCAATTGTTGAGCAAACATTGGGCTATTTGTTTTCATCACAAGAAAAGTACGGACAAGCGAGTAAGTATTTTCAAAAGGCACTTGAGTCTAATGCCTTGCCTGATAAAGTGAGTCACGACTTACAATATAATCTAGCCCAATTATTATTGGCAGATGAGCAATATAAAGAAGGGATTGCTTTGCTTGAAACATGGTTAAAAGCAGAGCAATCGCCAGATACTAGTGCGTATGTTTTGCTTGCTAGTGCTAATTATCGTGTTAAGAATTATAAGAGAACAATTGAAACTATTCGTATCGCGATTAAGAAAAACAAAGGTTCAGTCAAAGAATCGTGGTATCAAATATTATTATCAGCACATTTAGAGTTAAAACAATACAAGTCAGCAATTAAGGTCTTGGAAGCATTGTTAGCATCGTATCCCTATAAGAAAAATTACTGGAATCAGTTGTCCGCACTGTATTTACAGCAGAATAAAGAGTTTTCATCCTTGGCTGTGAAAATGCTAGCTCAACGTTTGGAATTAGGTGATGCTAAAACATTAATTAATTTGGCAAATATGTACCGTTACTTACATATTCCCTACAAATCGGCACAACTACTGGTAAATGGCATCAAAGATGGTGTGATTGATGCAAATTTCGAAAACTTAACACAGCTAGCTGATAGTTGGCTGTCGGCAAGAGAAACTCAAAAAGCAGCAGATGTATTACAAAAATTAACAGCCCTTGATAATAGTGGTAAAACGGATCTAAAACTAGGTCGCGTATTCTTTACTATGGAAGAATGGCGACAAGCGGTAAGGCCTTTATCTGCAGCATTAGACAAGCTTAACGATGAAAAAGTCGGCACTGCATCATTATTGTTAGGCATGGTTCAATTTCACTTGAATGATTTAACCAAGGCGAAAAAACAGTTTATGAAATCAGTCACCTTCGACAATGAACGAAATCAAGCAGGGCAATGGTTACGTCATGTAGAAAGACTAATTGAAAGTGAGGCCAAAGATGTGTCGTGAACAGTTAAAGCAACAGTTGGTCGAGCATTATCGGTGGTTACGCCAAAATGGCAATAATGATTCACACAGTGGTAATGCCTCTTTTCGCTTCCATGATGAAATTTGGGTAACACCAACAGGTTGTTGTGCCGACACCTTGCAAGCCGATGACTTAATTTATTGCCATATTGATGGCTCGATGGAAGAGGGTGCATCATTAGATGCTCCGTTGCATATCCAAGTTTATCAACAAAATTCAAATGCTAAAGCCGTTATTCATAGTCATGGCCCACACACGATCGCACTCAGCTTAAAGGGTGATGATTTTGTGCCTGTTGATTTTGAAGGGCAGTATTATTTCCCCATTGTTCCTGTGATAGCCATTCCTTATGATCAGTATTTGGAACAATCACCTGAAGCCGTTGCTAATGCTCTTAAAGATCATAAAGTGTCGGTAGTAAAAGGACATGGTATTTATAGTTGTGCCGAGAGTATTAACCTCGCTTATAAGTGGAATTGCTCGCTTGAGTTATCAGCGAAAATTGCGTATTTATCCAAACAGATAAATTAAGTGAGACATTTTAAGTAACATTCGCCAAGAATTTGCGTCTAATAAAACTTGATATTTATAAGGAACGCATATGTCATCCGTACAATATATACGAACACCAGAACTGATAGGTAATGATATAGAGGCTAAGCGTAAAGAGATCGCTGCCTATTTCAATGCGACCTTTGATCGCTATGAATCCTTGTTTGAAACTTTGTTAGATGATCGTGCTTATTATCAAAAGCCAATTCCACTTCGCCATCCCTTGATTTTTTATTATGGTCATACGGCTACATTCTTCATCAATAAATTAATATTGTCGGGTCTTATTGAGCAACGAGTTAACCCTCAATTTGAGTCACTATTTGCCATTGGTGTCGATGAAATGAGTTGGGATGATCTCAATGAAACACACTATGATTGGCCTGCGGTAGCTGAGGTTAAAGCGTATCGGCAACAGCTTAAGCTCACTATTAATGAGTTGATTGAAACAGCGCCATTAACGTTGCCGATTGATTGGCAAAACCCGTGGTGGACACTAATTATGGGGATTGAACATGAACAAATCCATATTGAAACATCATCGGTATTGATTCGCCAACAAGCATTAGACTTAGTGCAAACTCATGCGGACTGGCAGGCATGGAAGAAGACTGATGTTGCTCCTCAAAATAAGATGGTGACGATTGCTGCTGGGCAGGTAAATTTGGGCAAGTCTGATGATGCTATCTATGGTTGGGATAATGAGTATGGCAATCATCGAGCTGATATTGCTGAGTTTCAAGTCAGTCAGTTTTTAGTCAGTAATCAAGAGTTTTTAGGTTTTGTTGATGCTGGCGGCTATCAAAATGATAGTTACTGGTCGGAAGAAAGTTTGCAGTGGCGACAGTTTTCACAAGCTAAGCATCCTAATTTTTGGCTGAAAATAGAGCAGGAGTGGCAGTTACGATTAATGACCGAAGTAATCGATATGCCTTGGGATTGGCCAGCAGAAGTTAATTATCATGAAGCAAAAGCATTTTGTAATTGGAGGGCAGCACAAACAGGTAAAACAGTGCGATTGCCGACAGAAGATGAATGGGTTCGCCTGTATGAAAGTTCGACGTGTAAAGAGCTAGCTTCTGGTCAGCAGGCTCAAGCTAATATCCACCTAGACTATGCTGCATCACCGTGTCCTGTTAATCAATTCAAACAGGGTGATTTGTATGATGTTGTCGGCAATGTTTGGCAATGGACAGAAACGCCGATATACCCACTTGATGGCTTTAAAGTACATCCTTTTTATGATGATTTCACCATGCC
>DAOUSV010000119.1 GCA_030627065.1 Piscirickettsiaceae bacterium
CATCATTAAAATTATTTAAGGTAAAGTGACAGTGTGCAAGTCCAGAGAGTGCTTTAGCTTTTTTTGTGCCACTGGAAATAGAAACCGACTTCGTGAAAACAGGGATAGCTTGTTTACAAAGCTGTCCTTTTTTTAATAATAAACCTAAGTTTAATGTGGCTGCTTGAGATTGTGAGTCGTTATCAATCATAAGTTGATATTGTTTTATCGCTGCTTGCCAATCAGAAGATTTAGATAAGGAATAGGCATAAATAAACTGTGATTTATATTCAATGCGTTGATTAGGTGTAAATGACTGTAAACTTTTAATAACATTATTGTAGTCATTTTGATTGTAAAACTCTTGTGCTAAACCTTGGTAGAACTCAATTTGTTCCTGTTCGTTTAGGGCTTGAACATGGGGATGGTTTTTAATATCAGTAAAACTAATTTTACTGTTAACGATCTCTTGAATAAATATGCTTGTTTTTGGATTAATTGTATTGGATGTACTAATTAATGATGCATCTTCAAAGCTTTCATCACTATTAGATACGATCTCAATAGCCGCTACATCATCAATTTTTGATGAGAAGATATTTTCTACTGAAACAATAGTGCCAATTAATAAAATGGCAAAGATTAAGTAGGGGATTCCTGTTTGGGATAATTTATGTCTAAACATTAAAATGCCGCGGAAAGCTGAACTTTCATTCCAGTGTTCTGAACATTTTGTATTTCAAGTCCTGGTCTACCATTCACTTCCAATACGAGTGGTCCGCGCTGTTCATCAAGGCAAATATCAACACCCATATAACCAAGAGGAATTGCAATATAACATTGCAATGAAATATCTTTTATCGCAGACCAAAAAGGAATTGAAATCCCTTTGAAAGCGGCATGACTATCAGGATGATGGCTAATTTCAACACCATTTATAACTGCACGCTCTATTGTGCCAGTATTAATATCGATTGACACACCAACAGCACCTTGGTGAAGGTTTGCTTTACCAGACGATGCTAGAGTGGGAACACGAAGCATGGCACTAATTAACTTGCCATTACAAATAATAAGTCTTATATCGCATAGGCCTTGAGGTGTAATGCTTTTCAATGCTTGATGCTGCTGAATCATGGGCTCTATAAACGCCTGATCTTCTTCACCGCTTTGTGAAAAACTACCAGACAATATTTCAGCTACATGACGTTTAATTTCTTTTATTGACCATACTTTGCCGGATGTACTTAAAAAGCCATTTTTTGTTTGGCCAGTAAGGATTAATATTCCATTGCCACGAGAACCTTTATTAGGTTTTATAACAAAATTATGTTTATTTTCAATTGTAGTTAGAAATTGCTCTATACCCGCATGATTTGTGCAACTTGCCCATGTTGAAGGGCAGGGGATATGTTCGTTATTAAGTGCTATTTTGGATTGTAGTTTATCGGCCGCTAGTTTCAATAATGTTTTGTCATTATGTTTGTAAATCAAGTTTCTATTACGACCGTTTAAGCCTAACACTTGTTCGCCTTGAAGTTTAAGTAGGTTTTTGAATCGAATGATTTCAGAGATACGCATTCCAGACCAACTTCCGATATGAAGCAATATTGCTAGAACCAATAGTAATAATTCTGGGTATATGGCAAATAAACCCTGTAATAGAACGGAGGTAAAGCAGAGATAACATAAATAGATAGTTAGTAATGTTCCAGCGCTATTTTGGAACAGTTCTACCCAGTCATTTTCATCTGACATTTGATGTATTCTGTCGGCTGTAAAACTAATAATAACGGCAGGAAATATGGCAAGAATACCTGTTTCAATACCGATAGGTGCATTTATCAATGATACGGATAACAGTGAAACGATAGAAATAAGTGTAATGATAGAGGCCAATCTAGGTATCTTCAATATATGAAATTTCCCCAATATTGTATGACCGATAAATGCAAAAATAAGCACCACACTAAAGCCAATTAATCCTACTATAAAACCGGTATACATACATACCGCCGCGATTAACATTGGCATAAAAGTACCAAATGTTTTGATGCCAATAATATTTTTTAAGAAGGTAATAACAAGGGTACATAAAGGAAATAGTAAAAATATAGATACTGTTTTTAATGGTAGGCCGAGATCTTGTAATAAGTGAGCGGCATTTGGAATCACGGTATTATCTATTTCTATATCACGATATAAAGCTGGGGCAATATATTCTCGTGATGAAGTGAAATAATAATCGAAGTTAATGTTGGCGCTATGTTTGAATAATTGGTGATCGCCTCGATACAGTTCGAGGTAATGTTTTGGTAAGCTTGCAAAGTGTCCATTTGTTACATCAAAAGGCACCCAGTGATCTTCAATATAGACTTCTAGCCATTGATGAGAAGTTTTCTTCTTCTTACCATTTAAAATAATACCGCCTACTAATCTGGAGGGAAGGTTATTCAGCCTTGCCAAACTTAAAAATAAACGACTTTTACCATTACAGCTTGCGGCTTTTAAACGGAGTGCTGTTAGGGAATCTGTTACTCCCTTAAAGGGGAGAGGACTGATTTCTTTATAAGTGAAGTTATATATAGCTGTTAAAACTTGATAGGTACTGTTGTCATCGGTTGGTTTAATGCTATTCCAAAGCTGTTCTATTTCTTCATGGTGAATGGGAATCGTCGGTGTTTCTTTTAAATAAAGTTGTTGCTCAGCATTGTAAGATTCGGGAATTTCTAATTCGTGTGAGATAACATATTTACTAGCACGTAAAGAGAGTAACGATCTATAGTTAATTTGCTGACTTTCTTGGTTTCCTCGCCATTTTACGTAGCGACCTTCAATGCTACTTTTATCTTCTATATCAAGTGTTTTAGCAACAATTGTTTCATCTAAAATTTCTTGGCGACCATTTTCTAAGGGTAGAAATGTTGCAATATCCACATCACCATCTGTTTTAAAAAACATAGCGAGATTAAATTGATAAACAGATTCAGGAATTAAATCTTTAGACGTTGAAGTACCTTTTATTGTGTGAACAAGAAGCACAGAAATGAAAAGTAAAAATAATATATTGTGTGGTAGTTGTAACCATTGAAGTAGTTTTTTAGCATGCAGGATTAAGAGCTATATTGATGATTTGAGAGCATTACATCATACAATACTTAAGGCTTTATTAATGTGACTCGCTACACAATAGAGAAGTAAAACTTAATTAATAACACGCCATGTAATATTTTCACCAGCCCGCATTGGTATTAACGGCTTATCAGTGAAATCATAGCTTTCTGGCACCAACCATGATTGTTTGCTTAAGCTGATAGTTTTATTGTTTCTTGGAAGTTGATAAAAGTCTGCACCAAAGTGGCTAGCAAAACCTTCTAATTTATCAAGTGCATTAGCCGCTTCAAATGCTTCCGTATACAGTTCAATAGCAGCATGACTACTATATATACCGGCGCAACCACAGCCACTTTCTTTGGCATCTTGGGTATGAGGTGCGCTATCAGTTCCTAAGAAAAACTTAGGATTACCACTGGTGGCGGCTTTGATTAATGCTTGTTGGTGAGTGTTTCGTTTTAATACCGGTAGGCAATAATTATGAGGATGAATGCCGCCGACTAGTAAATCATTTCTATTTAATAATAGATGATGCGGTGTAATTGTTGCTGCAATATTTTCACCACTATTCATTACAAACTCAACGGCATTAGATGTAGTTATATGTTCGAAAATTATTTTTAACTGTGGATACTCTTTTGTTAGCGGTGCTAGCACCTGCTCTATAAAAACTTTTTCGCGATCAAATACATCAATATCAGCATGAGTAACTTCACCATGAACTAATAAAGGAATTTGTAGCCGTTGCATAGCGGTTAAAGCGTTTGCACAGAGTTTAATATCAGTCACACCAGCATCAGAATTAGTAGTTGCGCCAGCTGGGTAGAGCTTTACACCATGAACAATGCCACTGTCATGTGCGCGTTGAATTTCATCGGCAGGGGTGTTGTCAGTGAGATATAACGTCATCAAAGGTTCAAACAGACTACCCGCGGGGCGTGCTTGTAATATCCGTTGGTGATAGCTTATTGCTAATGCCGTTGTGGTGATAGGCGGCTGCAAATTTGGCATAATAACGGCACGACCAAAGTAGCGAGCGCTATCTGTTACGGTGCGATGAAGTGCATCTCCATCGCGCAAGTGAAGGTGCCAATCGTCAGGCTGGGTGAGTGTGAGCTGTTTTATATTTGATGTGTTCATAACTGGAATTATGCCACAGATATAGAAATTACGTGTTAAATCCTTGTTAAATAGAAGGTCTTAGGCTTTGTTTTACTTGACCTGAAGCCGCATTTTAAGTAAATTTAACCGTTTATTATTTTTGTGACTGAATCGTTACGGCAATTGGAAAGGGGAACACGTGGAATTAAGCGGTGCTGATATTCTTGTTCGTTCATTAAAAGACGAAGGTGTTGAATATTTATTTGGTTATCCTGGTGGCTCGGTGCTTCATATATATGATTCACTGTATCGACAGGATGATGTTAAGCATATTCTGGTGCGTCATGAACAAGCTGCTACTCATGCGGCTGATGGTTATGCGCGTGCTACGGGTAAGTGTGGCGTGGTCTTGGTAACATCTGGGCCTGGTGCAACAAATGCGGTAACAGGTATTGCTACTGCTTATATGGATTCAATTCCAATGGTTGTGATTACGGGGCAGGTGCCTTCTTCAGTGATTGGTAGTGATGCCTTCCAAGAAGTCGATGCAGTCGGTATTACGCGTCCTTGTGTGAAGCATAACTTTTTAGTTAAAGATGTCACCAAGCTTGCTGAAACAATCAAAAAAGCATTTTATGTTGCAACAACCGGTCGTCCTGGTCCAGTTGTGATTGATGTGCCAAAAGATATTACAGATCCAGCGATCAAAGTGCCATATCACTATCCTGCTAAAATCACGATGCGCTCTTATCAGCCGGTTGTTAAAGCTGATTCTGCTCAAATTAAGCGTGCCATTGATTTGCTATTAACTGCTAAAAAACCAGTTATTTACAGTGGTGGCGGTGTCGTTTTAGGTAATGCCTCTGAAGAGTTGCGTACCTTTGTTCGTCATTTAGATTACCCAATTACAAGTACATTGATGGGCTTGGGTGCATATCCTGCGAGTGATAAACAATTTATCGGCATGTTAGGCATGCATGGTACTTATCAATCAAATATGGCTATGCATGGTTGTGATGTGTTGATTGCTATTGGTGCGCGTTTTGATGATCGTGTGACAGGTAAATTGGCTGAGTTTTGCC
>DAOUSV010000110.1 GCA_030627065.1 Piscirickettsiaceae bacterium
AAATCAAAATTGCTAAGGCATTCAAAAAACCTGTCATTACCGATTTTGAAATAAAACTCATAAACTTGTGTAAGTTTAAGTAGCCTGCCACAATTTGCAGAACACCGGCTAAAACCGTTGCTGCTAACAGATATTGTAAGCCATGATCTTTGACCAGAGTTACCATTAATAAGGCAGTTGCGGCGGTTGCGGCGGAAATCATTCCTGCTCGGCCACCAACAAAGGCAATCATCACCGCAATGGCAAATGAGGCGTATAGACCTACTTTAGGATCAACACCAGCAATAATAGAGAACGCAATCGCTTCGGGCACTAATGCCAATGCCACTACAATACCAGCTAGGATATCCCCTCGAATATTACCAAACCAGTCTTGTTTAGCTGATAACAGCATATTACTTCCCTTTTTTACAATAGTATTGAGTCATCAGAATAGATAACAATGGGCGAATTATACAGTAAAACTTACTCTGACACTTTGCCTCGTAAGGCTTTGGTTTTGCCATGCTTGGTTTTACGATCCATACGTTTTTTTTGTGAATTTCTAGATGCTTTGGTTGGTCGTCTACTCTTTTGTATAGCTGCCGCGCTTTTAATCAGCATCTGCAAACGCATTAGAGCATCATCTTTATTCTTTTCCTGATTACGAAATCGTTGAGCCTTAATAATAATAACGCCCTGTTTATTAATTCGGCGATCAGACAAATTCATTAATCGTTCTTTATAAAACTCAGGTAAAGACGAAGCATTAATATCGAAACGAAGGTGGATTGCAGATGACACCTTATTCACATTCTGCCCACCTGCTCCCTGCGCCCGAATTGCAGATAGAGCAATCTCATTATCAGGAATGGACACTGAATTTGATATTATTAACATCGAAATTAAGGTAACTACTCGCCCTGGACGGTCACAATCACCCGACGTTGGTGAGGATGAGTACGATGTTCCCATAAAAACAAACCTTGCCAAATGCCCAAATCACATCGGCTATTACTAACCGGCATCGTTACATCAGGATTGGTCAAAACTGTTCTAATATGAGCACTCATATCATCCGGCCCTTCATCTTGATGCAAAAACATAGCGTCACCATCGGGCACAATATGTTGCATATAAGTTTCCATATCAATCTGCACATCAGGATCAGCATTCTCACACAACATTAATGACGCGCTAGTATGTTGCACAAACACATGACATGTTCCGATTGAAATACCGGATTGAGCTACTATTTGTTGTATTTCGTTGGTAATATTAGTGGTGCTTCTACCACGGGTGGAGAAGTTTAATTTCTGTTGGAATACCATTAATTAAGACCTTGTTTAAAATAAGAGTTTGCTTTTCCTGATTTGATGACTTGTCGTATATAATCTGCGGCTTGTTGAGGCGACGCTTGTAAACTACAGTGATATAGAGCCATTGCTCCGCCTAATACTAGGCTATCAAATGCAACGCCGCTTTGGCCTGCCAATGCTTTGGAGCCTAAATCAACCGTTTCTTCAGCGGTTACATTTTCGGAACGTTTAGGTAATACGCCCCGCGTGGTTTGCTCGATGCCAAACTCAATAGGATCTAATGGATAAGCTTGTGCTACATCTGATTGTTCTGATTGTATGGTAAAACAGTTTGATGTTTCACGTAATGTTGGCAATATGCCGCCTTCAATTCCTCGAATAATTAGTGCTGAGTTAAAACCCGCTTGCTGTGCTAGTTGAGCTAATATTGGTGGATATTCTTTATGCACAAAGCCTATTTGTAGATGTGTTTTAAGTTTGGCTTTAATGGGCATCACTAGCTTTTCTAATGTCGCCAAGCTTGGTCGCTTGATCATTCGTGTACGTAGTTCTTGCAAGGCATATAAACTGGCGCTTGCTTGTGCTTGATCAATATAAGCCCAGCTTAATTCTGGATTATTAAGCCGACACTTTGCTTGCTCTACTGAACAATCAGTAGCAACCCCAGCAACAGTAAGCACTTGTGAATGAGTAACACCAAATTTAGGCCCCATCTCATCCACCCCTTGTGAAATAGTCGGCAAACCTGCGGCTGCTAATACTACCGGCAAAAAGGCAGAAATTGGGCAATGTCGATTATAGCCATTATACGGATCAGACAATATTAATAGCTGGTCAACGTCGGCTGTTTCTTGCTGAGTTTGTGCCTGTATCGCCTGCAAAATACCTAGGTTTTCATCATTTGTTTCACGTTTAATTCGCAATGAAATAAAGAAAATAGCCGCCTGCACCTCATCCGCCTGCCCTGACAATATCTCAGTCATGGCATCAAAGGCTTCTTGCTTGGATAAGTCTTTAGTTAAATGTGGTCCTGTTGCGACTTTTCTAATCGCATCGCTTAGCGCAGTCATAACCAGCCCACCAACGTATTTTCATCTACCACGATGATACCTAAACTTTCTGCTTTTGTTAGCTTTGAACCTGCATCACGTCCAGCGACTACAAAGTCGGTTTTCTTGGACACACTGCCAGAGACTTTAGCGCCGAGTGCCAATAACTTCTCTTTGGCTTCACTGCGAGACAGTTGTTCTAAAGTGCCGGTTAACACAATTATTTTGCCATTTAATGCTGAATCAGAGCTTACTTTTTGTTCCAACGGCCATGTTATACCTGCATTTAATAAACGCTCTATGACTTGTTGATTATGCTCTTGACCAAAGAAAGTGACAATATGATGAGCGACAATTAGCCCAACATCTTCAATCTCAATTAAGGTCGCTTCACCTGCTTGTTCTAGTGCGTCAAGTGTCAAAAAATGACTAGCTAAAGAACGAGCAGTGGCTTCCCCTACTTCTCGAATACCTAATGAATAGAGGAAACGGGCGAACTTAGTTTGTTTGGCTACTTGCAATGCTTCAATTAAGTTACTAGCGGATTTCTCAGCCATTCTGTCTAATGACGATAGTTGAGCAATAGTGAGTTGAAATAAATCAGCCGGATCATTAATCAAGCCTTCATCCACTAATTGTTCGACTAATTTATCGCCTAAGCCATCGACATCTAATGCCTTGCGTGAGGCAAAGTGTTTAATGGCTTCTTTACGCTGTGCCGGACAATATAAACCGCCACTACAGCGTGCAATAGCTTCGCCTTCAATACGTTCTACATCTGAACCACAGATTGGACATTGATCTGGAATTTTAAACGTCACTGTATTTTCTGGTCGTTTAGAGACAACAACTTGCACCACTTCAGGAATAACATCACCGGCGCGACGCACAATAACGGTATCGCCTACTCGCACATCTTTGCGATCAATTTCATCTTGATTATGCAGGGTTGCATTGCTCACGGTGACTCCACCGACAAAGACCGGTTTTAAGCGAGCAACCGGAGTTAATGCACCAGTACGGCCTACTTGGATTTCAATCTCTTCCACCACCGTCATTTCTTCTTGTGCCGGAAATTTATAAGCAATTGCCCAACGTGGTGCGCGTGACACAAAACCTAATCGTTGTTGAAGCTGGCTATCATCAACCTTAAATACCACGCCATCAATGTCATACGACAAGCTATCTCGGTGTTCACCTAACTGTTTAATATAGTCTAAACAGGCATCGACACCTTCGACTAACTGTATTTCATCTGATATTTGGCAGCCCCATTTTGCAATCATCTTCATGGCATCGCTATGGGTGGAAGGTTTATCCATACCTTGTAAGTCACCAAGACCATAGCAGTAAATGGCTAAAGGTCGGCTGGCAGTGATTTTTGAGTCTAATTGACGTAATGAACCTGCGGCTGCATTTCGAGGATTAACGAAGGGTTTTTTATTATCGGTAATTTGCTTCAAATTAAGTGCATCAAAGCCTGCTTTAGGCATAACGATTTCACCACGGATCTCAATCACATCGGGAATGTTATCGCCAACAAGTTTCAACGGAACACTAGCAATAGTACGTACATTAGCGGTTACATCTTCACCGACACTACCATCACCACGGGTGGCGGCTTGCACTAAAATACCTTGTTCATAACGTAAGCTAATTGCCAAGCCATCGAGTTTAGGTTCGGCAATATAAACCAGTGTTTGTTTACTGTTTAAGCGGTCTTGTACTCGCTTATCAAAGGCATGTAATGCGATGGCATCAAATACATTATCTAATGACAACATCGGTAAGGCATGTTCAATTTGATTGAACTTGTCGAGTGCCTGTCCGCCTACTCTTTGGGTTGGCGAGTCTGCTGTTAATAGTTCAGGACTAGCAAGCTCAATTGTTTGCAACTCTTTAAATAGTCGGTCATATTCTGAATCGGTAACTTCAGGGTTATCATTAATATAGTATTGGTGGTTAAACCTATCAATTAAGTTCCTAAGTTCAAGTGCACGTTGTGATTTATGTGTAATAGTCATTGCTTAATATTGATTATTCTCTATTTGCATTGTGAGGTTCATTTTTAAAATTCGTCCTCGCATGGATTCTATTGTGTCTTGGGTGACCGTTTTCTGTAGTTCATCACAGAGAATGCCTCCGAGCATATCCGCCATTGATATTGCTGTTTTATACATTTCTTCAAACAAAATTAATGAATCAATGGGAGCTGGAAATTTTGCAAATATTAATAGTCCTGGCGTAATCATGTTGGCGAATTCATCAGGGTTTAATGTACCGGGCTCGAGAAGGTTGGCAATGCTAAATAAAGCTTGCTTGCTACTGTCGGCACTGAGTCGATGAAAAATCGCCATTTCACCATAATAAAGACCTAAATTTTCTAATGCTATTTTAATATCTAGCCCCGAAAGTGAAGCTCCCTCTCGAGCTAGGATAGTAAATGAAATCATCATATCCCAATCAGGAATCGCAGTGGTATCTAATGGCGCTTCTTCGTGTACCGAGTCTAATAAAGGCGCTATTTCAATCGTGTCTTCTACAATATCAATCATAGGTGTTTGCGTTATTGGAGCAGATGAGATGCTCACACTTGGCTCATCATCAACGGTTGAACTGTGATTATCAATTTGTTGTTGAGTCACTTCTTGTTCAAATAGTGCATTAAACTCCTGCCCGTCTGCAATTCGCCGCTCTTCAACTTCAATTGTTGCTTGAGCTATATATGCGCGATGTTTCTCTTTCGATTGCAAAATTGCATACCAGGTAACTCCTGCAAAGATGGCTATTAGAGTGACGGCGATAATTATAATGTCTAGCACTTAAATTAATCTTCCAACTAAGGGATAATGTTCGTTTTACATTATATAGAGATTCATCGATGTCTACATTACCAAGTACAGATCTGGAAACCTTCGATAACGCAATTCCAGAACGTGATTATACTATTCATATCGAAACGCCGGAGTTCACTTGCTTGTGCCCAAAGACCGGTCAGCCAGATTTTGCAACTATCCAGATTGATTATGTGCCAGATTTGAAATGTATCGAATTAAAAGCCTATAAACTTTATATCTGGTCTTATCGCGATCAAGGTGCATTTCATGAAAAAGTCACCAATCAGATCTTGGATGATTTAGTGGCGGCTTGTGATCCTCGCTTTATGCGTGTGACCGGTATTTTTAATGTTCGTGGTGGTGTTTA
>DAOUSV010000017.1 GCA_030627065.1 Piscirickettsiaceae bacterium
AAGCCACCAATAGCAACGGTTGAGAAGCTGTGTCCGATCGCATCAAACCACGTCATTCCCGCCCAATTAAAGGCAACAGCACAAGATATAGTTAATGTTAAATAGATATACCAAAGTGCTTTTGCTGTTTCGGTGATTCGCGGTGTTAGCTTAGAATCTTTCATTGGCCCTGGTGTTTCGGCACGATATAATTGCATGCCGCCGACACCCAATAAAGGCAGGATTGCAACAGCAAGTACCACAATCCCCATACCGCCTAACCATTGCAAGAATTGGCGATAGAACAGCACAGCTTTTGGCAAAGAATCCAAACCTGTTAATACGGTCGCACCGGTCGTCGTCAAGCCTGACATTGATTCAAATACAGCATCAGTAAAGGACATAGCAGGAACTTGAGTCAGATAAAAAGGAATAGCTCCAGAAATACCCAACGTAACCCAAAACATAACCACCACAAGGAAACCGTCTCGGGTCTTTAACTCTTTTCGATGTTTACGTACTGGAAACCAGATCAGTATTCCAGCACCTAATAACAATAAGAAAGCATCAACAAATGCTTGTGTCGAGCCATCTTGATAATATAAAGATACGGCAATGGGAGGTAATAAGGTAAAGCTAAATAAGCCTAATAAAATACCCAATATGCGTTGTATGGTTAAGAACTGCATTAATCTGCCTGTTTACGAGGTTTTTGTCGATAATACGCCCACACTAACAACATGAACAGAGCCAATAATAATAATGGCATTCTTTTCCACTTCACATACGGCGTCTCACCCTCTCGAGGCTGAATATTTTCTGTCAATACGGCCTCTTGGAACTGTGCACTCTGGCTAATTAACTTACCTTTATAATCAACAAAAGCCGAAATGCCATTGGTTGTTGCTCGAATAAGTGGTCGCTCCACTTCTAGTGCTCGATTTTGAGAAATCTGCAAATGCTGGTGCGGTGCAAAAGAATCGCCATACCACGCATTATTAGTTGCATTAACCAGTATTGTTGCCTCTGGCAGAGCTCTTAATACCTCTGTCGAAAACGTGTCTTCATAACAAATTGATAAGCCAACAGGCTGACCAGCAACGTTTAATAACTCACTTGAAATAGGCCCTGGGCGAAATGATGACATTGGCAAATCAAAGAATTTGATAATACCTCGAAGCCATTCCATCGGCACATAATCACCAAATGGCACTAAATGACTTTTATAGTAAAAAGCTTCCTGCTGATTTTCTAACGACATCATTGAGTTGTAATAATGACCCGTTTCTTGATCTAAAACAGGCAGGCCTAACAGTATCGCCGTGTTATTTTCCTCTGCTAACTTTGCAATAGGATCAAGGAAAAACTCTTTTGCTTGATGATGAAAAACTGTCACCGCACTTTCTGGCCAAACAATTAAATCACTCTGCCAGCTTTCCTCAGTTCTCGCTTGGTATAAGGCTAAAGTCTTAAATAACTGCTCAGGGTCCCACTTGATTTTTTGTGGAATATTGCCTTGAATAATGGTCACTTTCATTTCATCATCAATAGGTGCTGTCCACTGTTTGAATGTTAAAACCTCTCCACCAGCCCAGATTAAGGCTAATGCAATAACTGCCCACAGCTGTTTTTTCTGTACCGAAACGAGTAACAGGCCTGCTGATAATGCCGTCAATAAAGACACGCCCAAAACACCAATAACTGGCGTATAACCACTCAAGGAACCATCAATTTGGCCCACCCCCACTTCAAGCCAAGCTAGTCCGGTTAAGAACCACGACTTAAACCACTCAAAACCAAGCCAAGCAACAGGAAATAAGAATAAAGCATCTATGATTGGTGAGTTATTCGATGATACTTTCTTAACGCTCCAGCCTAATACAGCAAGGTAAGAGGCAAGAAAGGCAACAAACAAGCTCGTCATGAATGACGCCAGAATCATTCCAGCCTGGCCAAACTCATGAATAGCAACATATACCCACGAAATACCAATACCGAACATGCCTATTCCAAAGAAGAATCCTCGTATTGCCGCTTGCTTAGGGCTCACCTTTTGCCAGCATAAAAATAGTAACGCTAAGCTAACAATAGCAATGGGATAAAAATGAAATGGCGAAAAAGAAAATGGTAATAATGCACCCGCAAATAAAGCGAGAATATTGCCCTGTTTATTATTCACTATCTGCTTCTTCAGGCTCAACATCAGGAATGATATGCATCTTAATCAAGTGTATTCGGCGATTATCTGAACGCATGATTGTGAACTGAAACTGATCAATACTCACTTGCTCATCACGTTCGGGTAAATGTCCGAATTTATTCATCACAAAGCCGCCGATGGTATCAAAATCTTCATTCCATTCGACATCAAAATACTCATTAAAGTCTTCTACGGTTGTCAGCGCCTTTATAGTATAAGTATCATCATCATGCGACAAAATAGGCGCATCGTCGTCTATATCATGCTCATCTTCTATTTCGCCAACAATTTGTTCCAACACATTTTCGATAGTGACCATACCGGCAACACCACCATATTCATCCACTACAATCGCCATATGATTACGTCGAGCACGAAACTCACGCAACAATACATTTAAGCGTTTACTTTCAGGAATGAAAATAGCCCGACGCATAATGTCTCTTAAATCGAATTCAAACTTTCCAGCCGAAACCACTGCTGACAACACATCTTTAGCCAATAAAATACCAATGACATCATCACGATCATCATCAATCACCGGGAAGCGAGAATGAGCTTTTTCGACAATTAGCTTTAATGTTTCTTCTGCCGATGCATCTCGTGACACCATCACCACTTGCGAGCGAGGGATCATGACATCACGCGCCTGCATTTGTGACACATTTAACGCGCCCTCAACAATCGACAAGGCATCAGCATCTAAAATATCTCGTTCTGATGCGCCTCGGATCATATCAATAAGCTGTTCTTGATCTTTCGGGTCAAACAATGATTTACTCAGTCGTTGCACCCAGTTTAGACTTGTTTGCGAACTACTCGGTCGCCCTTCACTCATTTTGTTGCCTCTTGTTCCTGGTAAGGATCATCAATATTCAGGGATTGTAACAGTTTGATTTCTAAGGATTCCATTAACTCGGCCTCCTCGTCTTCAATATGGTCATATCCTAATAAATGTAAACAACCATGTACGACTAGATGCGCCCAATGATCATGCCCCATCTTGTTTTGTTCTTTTGCTTCTTGAGCCACTACAGATGAGCAAATTACCAAATCACCTAACAGTTTAGGTTCCATTTTTACAGGTGATTCAAAGGGAAATGACAACACATTAGTCGGCTTATCTTTACCTCGATAATTTGAATTCAATTCCGCACTTTCAGCGCTATCAACTAAGCGAATACTCAACTCACAATCTTCGCTAAGCTCTTGCAATGCCACATCAACCCATTGCTGGAATTGCTCGGCACTAGGATGCTCGGCATTATCTACGTTCTGCAAATCAACAGTCACAATCATGATTGATTACGTTCAGCCTTTTCATAGGCCAAAATGACTTTTTGAACCATGGCATGTCGCACCACATCTTTCGCTTGGAAGAATGTAAAGCCAATGCCTTCAACACCATCAAGCACTTCAATCGCATGGCGTAAGCCAGATTTCTGAGATGTCGGTAAATCAATTTGCGTAATATCACCGGTAATCATCGCCGTTGAGTTATAACCCAAACGCGTTAAAAACATCTTCATCTGTTCAGTTGTGGTATTTTGCGCTTCATCTAAAATGATGAATGATTCATTCAATGTGCGACCACGCATAAAGGCTAAAGGCGCAACTTCAATCACATTTCGCTCTATCAATTTTGCAACACGTTCAAAACCTAACATTTCATATAAAGCATCGTATAAAGGACGTAAATAAGGATCAACTTTTTGCGTTAAATCCCCAGGTAAGAATCCTAATTTTTCACCGGCCTCAACAGCAGGACGTACTAAAATAATACGACGTACAAAATCACGTTCTAATGCTTCAACCGCACATGCCACAGCCAAATAGGTTTTACCTGTTCCTGCCGGACCAATACCAAAGTTGATATCGTAAGTCATTGCCTTGCTTAAATAATCTTGCTGATTCGCACCACGTGCTTTGACTAAACCACGCTTAGTTTTAATCACAACATCTTTTTGTTCAGGTTCAAGGATTGTTTCTTCGCCACCCACTTTACGGATCGCTAAATGCACCTGTTCTGGCACTAAAACAGTCTGTGCCGTTTCAGCATAAAGTTCATGAATAACATCCTGCACATCAGACAAAATATCAGCCTTACCAATGATCTTAAACTTCACGCCTCGATTATTAATCTCAACACCAAAACCACGCTCCATCATGCGTAAATGTTCATCCAAATTACCGCAGAGGTTTGATAATCGCGAATTATCGGATGGGCTTAATTCAAAACTAATGCTATCCACTGAAGGGCTTGATTCACTCAAAGTCATGTTCTCAATTAATTAAAGGATTGGGCTATTGGCAATCATTTTGCCACGTAAAGAGTTGCTATACGCTTCGGTAATAGTCACATCAACAAATTTACCCATCAAACAAGTATCACCAACGAAAATGACTGAACGATTATTCTCTGTTCGTCCTTTCATTTCGCCATCAACACGTTGACTGATTTGCTCTACCAAAATACGTTGCGTCGTACCTAACATTGCTTGGCTATGTTTTGCTTCCAACTCTAAAAGACGTTCTTGCACTCGTTTTAATCGTTCTTTTTTAACTTCTTCAGGCACAGAGTCTGTAAATGCCGCGGCGGGCGTTCCCGGGCGCTGGCTATAAATGAAGCTAAAGGAATGATCGAAACCAATATCATCAATCACCTTCATCGTTGCTTCAAAATCGGCATCCGTTTCATCAGGGAAGCCAATAATAAAGTCACTCGACATACTGATATTTGGGCGCACTTTGCGTAGACGACGGATCTTATCTTTATATTCCAACACCATATGTCCACGTTTCATCAACGCAAGAATACGATCCGAACCCGATTGAATCGGTAAATGTAAATGATTAACTAGCTCTGGCACTTCAGCAAACGCATCAATCAAACTATCAGAAAACTCAACAGGATGTGATGTTGTGAAACGGATACGATCAATACCATCAATTGCGGCAACATAATGAATCAATAAGGCCAGATCTGCCGTGTCATCGCCATCAAGTTCACCTTGATACGAATTCACGTTTTGACCTAATAAATTGATTTCGCGCACACCTTGCTCGGCAAGTTTGCCGATTTCAGCAAGCACGTCATTAACAGGACGACTCACCTCTTCACCACGCGTAAAAGGCACGACGCAGAATGTACAATATTTGCTACAGCCTTCCATAATTGACACAAACGCCGTTGGGCCATTTGCTTTCGGTTCAGGTAAATTATCGAATTTTTCTATTTCAGGGAATGAAATATCAATGCTAGGCTTGTGATTCTTTTTCACCTCATCCAACATTTCAGGCAATCGATGCAAGGTTTGCGGGCCAAAAATCAAGTCAACATAAGGCGCACGGCGACGAATTGCATCACCCTCTTGGCTTGCCACGCAACCACCAACACCAATAACCAAATCAGGCTTATCATCTTTCCAGCGCTTCCAGCGACCCAGTTGATGGAACACCTTTTCCTGCGCTTTTTCGCGAATAGAACAGGTATTAAGCAACAGTACATCTGCCTCTTCAGCAATATCTGTTACTTCTAATTGGTGCGAATCCGCAAGTACTTCGAGCATTTTTGATGAATCATATTCATTCATCTGACAACCAAATGTCTTTATAAAAAGTTTACCAGCCATGCAATCTATATCGTAAAAATAAGGCTGTGTAGAATACTCTTTTTTGGCTCTCAATTCAAAAATAAGTGATTGTTTTTATTCGAAACAGGGGATAGAATCAACCATCACTCTTCAAAAGGAATCGAAGTATGGCAATTAAAGATTGGCCGGCTGATGAAAGGCCTCGTGAGAAGTTGCTACAACATGGTGCAAATATATTATCTGATGCCGAGTTGCTGGCGATATTCTTACGTGTTGGCGTAAAGGGAATTTCGGCAGTTGAGTTAGCTAAAAATCTATTATCATCATTTGGTAGTTTGCGTGCCCTACTTGAAGCAGATCAAAAAGAATTTTGTCAGCATCACGGATTAGGCCCCGCCAAATTCGTGCAGCTACAAGCCGTGCTTGAAATGAGCCGTCGTCATCTTGAGTCCACCTTATCTCGCGGTGATGCCCTCACCGATGCGGCAACCACCAAACAATATTTACAACACCGATTACGTGCTTATCATCATGAAGTCTTTGCTTGCCTCTTTCTCGACAATAAACACCGCATGATTGCCTTTGAAGAGCTCTTCCGCGGCACAATTGATGGTGCATCCGTTTATCCACGAGAAGTTGTTAAACGTGCACTGGCTCATAATGCCGCCGCTGTAATTTTTGCCCATAACCACCCTTCCGGCATAGCTGAACCGAGTCAAGCGGATTACGCTATTACTACCCGACTAAAGTCTGCACTTGAGTTGGTGGATATTCGCGTTTTAGATCATATTGTGGTGGGCGATGGTGAAACTGTTTCTTTTGCTGAAATTGGGAAGTTATAGGTTTTCAACTCGTCATTCTCGCGAACGCGGGAATCTATGGGCAGTGAATATCGTTAACTATCGCTGGATCCCCGTTTTCACGGGGATGGCGGACTTTATTAAAGTGCCTGAGTGCCAAATACTAAAGATCAGCATCAAACGGCTTATCTACAAACACCTTTTTACCCGTAAACATCGCCGATACAATGCCATTTTTCTCTTTTATTTCTGTCATTACAACGGCTAATAAATGTAGGAATATCGCGGCAAGTAACACAAAGAACACATAATAATGCGTAGTGATTATTGGCTTCCTAAAATCACGCATTTCTTTATAAGCCTCAGCATCAACACCCTCTTTTGAATATGGCTTAATGCTCTCAACCGTAGAACTATCGACTGCCACCCACTCTTTTATCGTATTGCCAAATGGCGGCATATACACATCGGTTCCCGCCAAGATCAAGCCTGTTATCGCTTGCATGCTCAGTAATAAAAGCAATAATGCCACCATCAATCTCGCAATAGGGTTATGACCTAGAAAGCCAACAGGCGTACCGGATTTGGCACCCATCATCATCGCTGATAATTGCGCTCGATGCTGAGCATTAAACGGAATAATCGCCGACCAACGCGCATAACGATTACCAATAAATCCCCATGCCAAACGCCACGCTAGATTAATCGCAAACACATATCCAATATAAACATGAACCGATTTTAATAAAACCTTACCATCAGTACTGACACCCAAACCTTTGGCATTCAAAATTGCCGTACCCACAGCAATTAAAGCCAAAACACACAGCACATTGAACCAATGAAAAATCCGAACAGATTTATCCCATACTTGATACGTTGTTAGTTGTTGTTTTAAGTCTGCCATGTCATTCTCCTAGATTCTCAATTTATTGAGCATTACAACAAAGAATACTTAATCTAACCTTAACACCTTCACTTTATAATTCAATTCCTTTCTGCGCTTTAATTCCCGACCGAAATGCATGCTTAACATCTTCAATACGACTCACGGTATCCGCTGCTTCGATTACCAGATCAGGTGCGCCACGACCGGTGATAATGACATGTTTCATATCAGGCCTTGTGGCAATATCAGTTAATACGGTTTCACTCTTGAGATATTTCATCTTCAGCACAATATTAAGCTCATCAAACAGTACAACATCAATCTTAGGATCAGCTAATAGCTTTTTACACACTTCCCATCCGGCTTCTGCTGAGGCGATATCTTGCTCAAGGTTTTGCGTATCCCAAGTAAAACCATCGCCCATCACGTGGTATTCAACTTCATCAGGGAAGCGACGGAAAAAGGTTTCTTCACCCGTACTGTAAGCCCCTTTAATAAACTGCACTACACCCACCCGCATACCATGCCCTAAAGCGCGCGCCACCATGCCAAAGCCTGATGAGCTTTTACCTTTGCCATTACCAGTAATGACGAGCAGCAAGCCTTTATCGGTTTGTGCTTGCTCAATTTTATCGTCAACAACTTCTTTGTGACGTTTCATTCGTTTTTCGTGACGGTGTGTTTTTTCTTTATCAGCCATTCGTAGAGTTCTCTTTTTAAATAATCACAAAGCTAATTAATAGCGTTACTTCCAATATCTCAACCATTGCACCAGCAGTATCACCGGTTGTGCCGCCTAAACGCTGCATCATGTAATAACGTAATGCTAATAACACGAACAAAAATAAAACTAGCGGAATAAAATCAATAATGACCAATGCTAATAAGCTGATTGAAGCCGCCATAAACTGCAAATAATGGCGAGGCATCGACTTAACTAAAACAGCCCCCAAACCATTAGGACGCACATAAGGTGTTGTCATTAAAAGTAATGGCAATGCAAATCTAGCCAAGATGACAGTTGCCAAAATACTAAGCCACGCCTGTTGTTGAATAAGCTCTGCTAGCATAATGAACTTGATCAATAATGCCATCAGCAAGACAGAAACTGCAACCGGCCCACTGGCGGGGTCTTTCATAATCAACAACGTTTTCTCTTTATTACCGAGCCCTCCCAACCATGCATCAGCACTGTCAGCAAGCCCATCTAAATGCAGGCCACCGGTGAGAACAATCCATAAAGTCAGTGTTAAAACGGCACTAACCCAATGTGATTGACCTTCTAATATATAGATATTGAAGAGCATAATACTTGCAATAACCAGCCCTATTAGCGGGTAATAGAGCAGTGAATATCCTTGATTAACATTTTTAACAGGGCTAATCAGACGAACAGGAATGATTGTTAGAAATTGCAATGCAATAAGAAAGGATTGCCATTGATTTTTCATTGCCGAGATACCGATGCTTGGGCAAATGTCGCCATATTATTATGCAAAGCACAGCTTAGTTTTAGGAGGGGTAATGCCATAGCAGCACCACTCGCTTCACCTAGTCTCATTCCAAGGTTTAATAAGGGCCTTGCATTTAATGCTGTGAGTATTTGTTGGTGTCCTGGCTCTGCAGATTGGTGACTAAATAAAAACCACTCTTGGCTTCCAGGACAAACTCGCTCCGCTAATAGGGCGGCAACGGAGCTAATAAAACCATCGATCAATACTGGCAATCCGACTTTAGCACAATGAATATAAGCACCCACTAAGGCCGCTATTTCAAAACCACCGACATACTGCAATACTCGCAATGGACTACCAATCTGTTGTTGATGCTTATCTAATGATGCTTGAATAATATCCGCTTTTTTCTTTACACTGTCAGCATCTAACCCTGTTCCAGGGCCAACAAGACTCTGAGCCTTACGTGCTAATAAAGCACAAGCAATCGCCGTGGCAGAGCTGGTATTGCCAATCCCCATTTCACCACCGATAAAGAGTTGAATTCCGGAGTTATGTAGCTTATCAATATGCGCCTGCCCCACCAATAAGGCTTGCTGACATTGAAACTCTGTCATCGCAGCATAATGAAGGAAGTTTTTTGTTCCCGCAGCAATACGATCATCATCAACATGATCAAGAGATTCTAGCTTATTAATCGTACCCATATTAATCACTGATAGTTGGGCATTATTTTCTTGTGCTAAAACAGAAATAGCCGCACCACCTCGTGAGAAGTTACGAATCATTTCAGCCGTGACTTCTTGAGGAAATAACGAAACACCTTCTTCCACAATGCCATGATCCGCCGAAAATACCGTTATTTGCACACGATCAACATTTGGTTTTTCACTTGCCTGCAAACTTGCCAACGTCACAGCAAGGTTCTCAATCTGCCCCAATGACCCTGCTGGCTTTGTTAATTGTTGTTGGCGTTGAAGTGCCGCTTGCCGACAAGCCTTATCAGGCTCTTTCGCTGGCAATGCTAGCCATAATTCAAAATCAGTCATCTAGATGTCCTTTTAAAACATGTGGCAAGCCGGCAACAGTCAGCACAACATTGTCACATTTATGGGCAATTCGCTGATGTAAAACACCGACTTCATCACAGTATCGACGTGTTAATTCACCTAAGGGTGTGATGCCCATATTGGTTTCATTACTCACCATAATCAGCGCACCATCAAGCGATTCGATACAGTCAACTAAAGCATCGACTTCACGCCGTAGTAACGTTTCATTTTCTTGCATTAATAAATTCGTCAGCCATAAGGTTAAGCAATCAACTAATACACAATGTCCTGTAACACAATATTGCTGAATCGCCGACGCAAGAAGTAATGATGTTTCCACTGTTTTCCACTGTTCTGGTCGACGTTGTTGATGAGTATGAATGCGCTCTTGCATTTCATCATCATGCCCAGAAGCTGTTGCAATATAAGTCACATCCAACGTGCTCTTATGTGCCACCTGCTCAGCCAGAACACTTTTACCTGATTTTACTCCGCCGAGAATGAGTGTTGTTGTCATGATGAACGCTCCGACAAATTGAGTAGTTCCAATAAATAATCCGTATCAATATGTGTTTCTATCATATTAGCTAATCGGTCGATATCAGCTTCACGTAATGCATGATAGTTGATAGGCTCAAAATGCTGTAAACCCGCCCATTTCAAGATAGCAGTACATGCATCACCTTGCTCAAAAACACCATGAACATAACTTCCCATAACCAGATTATCGCTACTGATAGCCCCTTCGTGATGCCCATCAATAGAGCACATAGGTTTATTGAGCGAGTCGCCTTCCGTAACTCCGGCATGAATTTCATAACCTGTAAACTGAGCATTATCTAAAAACAAGCTGCCGGACACATTCCGAAGCTGTTTTTCCGGTTTCAAGGTAGTCGTTATATCTAATAAGTTTAAGCCTGCAATTGTTTTAATATCACCTTCAATTCCATCGGGATCATGAATGAACTGCCCTAACATTTGATAGCCACCACAAATACCCAAGACTTTACCGCCATAACGTAAATGCGTATTAATCGCGGCTTGCCAACCACTCTCAATTAAAGACATTAAATCATCAATCACACTTTTAGAGCCAGGCAGGATGATTAAGTCTGCTGCCGGAATATCATGCCCAAAAGGAATAAATTGCAGGTCAATATTGGGGTGTAAGCGTAATTGATCCAAATCGGTATGATTACTAATCCTCGGATACACCGGCACAATCACTTTAAATATGGCCTGCTCACTAATTTGCTGAGTATTAATCGCATCTTCCGCTTCAAGGTGAAAGTCTTGCAGATAAGGTAAAACACCTAATACAGGTTTTCCGGTTTTCTTCTCCAGCCAATCTAAACCTGATTGCAACAGGCTAAGATCGCCACGAAAGCGATTAATAATAAAGCCTTTAATTCGTGTCTGCTCAGAACTAGAAAGTAACTCAAGCGTGCCAACAATTTGAGCAAATACCCCGCCACGATCAATATCAGCCACCAAAATAACAGGGCAATCGACAGCTTCAGCAAAGCCCATATTGGCAATATCACGATCTCTGAGATTAATCTCGGCAGGCGAACCAGCTCCTTCAACAATCACTAGCTGATACTGATTACTTAATCGCTGATGTGATTCAAGCACGGCCGCCATCGCGGTTGTTTTATAGTGATGATAATCCTGCGCCTCCATATTACTAATCGCATGACCATGAATAATTACCTGCGCGCCAGTATTGGTATTTGGTTTTAATAACACGGGATTCATATCTGTATGCGGCTCAAGCATACACGCTTGGGCTTGTACTGCTTGCGCACGACCTATTTCACCACCATCAACCGTCACCGCACTATTAAGCGCCATATTTTGCGGCTTAAAAGGAACCACATAATACGATTTTCGCTGCAAATAGCGACATATTGCCGTAACAACCGTACTTTTTCCGGCATCTGATGTTGTGCCTTGAATCATTAATGTTGCGGCATTCACGGTACGGATAACCCTTGTAATACGGTATTTAGACGTTGCCAATCCTGCTCTGATTTAGGCAGGCCAAAACGTAGGCTTTGTGGCTGCAGGAATAGACGCGTCAAAACACCTTGCTGAGCCAATTGTTGATGAATATCCTCTGCATATTTGGTTTTAATCCATTGAAACAAACTACTCGATCCACTTGGCGTTAAACCCGAACGAATTAGCAATGTAGATAAACGCTGACTTTGTTGTTTTAATTGAACTTTAGCATTATTCTGCCATGCTTTATCTGCCAATGCTAACTGCGTTATATAGCGTGATATGCTGGCAATTGGCCATGGCCCTAATTGCTCATATAATGCTGTTAATATACGCTTTTCAGCAAGAACAAAGCCCGTTCGTAGTCCAGCCAAACCAAAAAACTTACCAATAGAACGCAATACAATCAGCCCCTCTCGTGGGCAATGTGAACTTAAACTCAACGCTGAATCAGAATCAATAAAGGCTTCATCAACAATTAGCCAACCACCTGATTTAGCAAGTTGTTGATGCCAATTTAATAGTTGCTGCCGGCTAAAACGCTGCCCCGTCGGATTGTTTGGATTAATAAGTATCAATACATCAAGCTGGCTTAATTGAGCGCTAATACGATCAACATCAATCGTTACAATCTCATGCCCCGCCTTAGTCCAAGCCTGCTCATGTTCGGCATAAGCAGGAGATAACACGCCCACTTTGCTATGCGCTCGCAATAAAGGAAGCGTCTGAATGGCCGCTTGTGAGCCAGCAACAGCTAATAAAGAATCACACTGATAATAATCTTGTGCCACCGCGATTAAGCCATCATCATCTTGTGGCAAGCCTGACCATAAATCAGAAGGTAGATCTCGCGGTACCGGCCAACCATTTGGATTAATGCCCGTTGATAGATCCATAAAATCAGCAACGGCGATACCGTATTGTTGAACCGCTCGATTAAGTCTGCCTCCATGTTCAAGCATAATAAAGCCCCGAAAATAAGAGTAAGACCACAAGCCATAAATACACACTATGACGTAATAATTTTAATGCCTTATAAATATCTACTGCCTTGGGGCTGTCACCATAACCCAATACAATTCGATGTTGCCACTTGCCGTCATATTGAGCATCGCCCCCCAAGGTAATATTTAATGCACCTGCGCCTGTCGCCATTACAGGACCGGCATTCGGACTATCCCATAATGGTGATTGCTGTTGCCATGCTCTTAATGCCAATTTTGTATTTCCGACTAAAGCATAACTTAATGCCGTTAATCGAGCAGGAATATAGTTCAAGACATCATCCAATCGAGCGGCAAAACGACCAAAATAGAGATAATGTGTATTACGATAGCCCCACATTGCATCCAAGGTATTGGCTAAACGATAAAAAATAACAGCGGGCACGCCACCAATCAAAAACCAAAACAAGGCAGAAAACACACTGTCTGCACCATTTTCTAATACAGACTCAATCGCCGCTCTAGGAATGTTTAATGTTGCAGGATCACGGCTAACAATTCGACTAGCATGATAACGAGCCTGTTCAAGATCATCATTTTCTAAGGCATAAGCGATCGGTAAGGCATGATCATGTAAACTTTTATGACCCAAACAGAGTGTGAGCACAAGAATAGAAAACAATGTAGACACAACGTCTATTTCAACAATAAAATAACTTAGAAGACTAATAGGAACAAGTAACACTAAAACAGCAATAAAACCTCGTGTTATTTGCTGATTATTACTCTTTGTTGATTGATGAAAGCGGCGCTCGATACTCATTACAAGCCTGCCAAAACCAACCAAAGGATGCCATCGTTTGGGCTCACCCATTAACCAATCTAATGCCAATGCTATGATGATGATAATAGTCGTTAAAATCATCTGACGTTATCTTGACTGCCAGCTATTTTCAAACAACACCTCATCCAACGCAGCACCTTGTCGCCACTGCTCTAACTCCAACATAGGTGCCGTATAAAATTCCTCAACATGACCCAAACATAAAATAGCGACAGGCTTTGCATCTTGAGGAATCTCTAATAATTGGGCAAGCTCGCTAGGCTCAAATAAAGAAACCCAACCCATGCCAATCCCTTCCGCACGTGAAGCAAGCCACATATTTTGAATGGCACATGATACCGATGCCAGATCCATTTCAGGTAATGTGCGACGACCGAAAATATGTTGTTCTCGCTGTTCCATTAGCGTCATAACTAATAGCTCACCACATTGTTCAATGCCTTCTACTTTCAAGCTCATAAAGTCATCATGGCGCTCGCCCAAAGCCTTGGCGGTCTTTATTCGCTCTTTATCAACAATCTGTTTAATTCTTTGCCTAATAGCAGGACCGGTGATCCGAATAATCCGCCACGGCTGCATTAGACCAACACTTGGCGCCTGATGCCCAGCCATTAAAATACGGTTAAACACATCATCATCAATAGGATCGGCTAAGAAATGACGCATATCACGACGCAATTCAATCGCACGATACACTGCCAATCGACTTTCTTCATCGAAGGCGTGTTTTGATTGACTCATGACAGTGAGTTTGTAGATTTAATATCCGCTTTATTCAGCACTAAAATCAAAATATGGCTAAACACAGCAACCGAAACATAAAGCACAACATTGGCTAAGTAATCTGGAAAATAAAGACTAAAACGCTGGCCAAACTCAAATAATGTCGTATCCGTATAGCGGCCAGAGAAAAAGTAAAACCCTCCACTAGAAATAATCGTACATAGAGCCGTTGATGCCACAATAATGGTGGTTAACGGAATCAATGTCTTTAGTTTGAAGGCATAATTCTGTCGATACCATCGTCCAGCCAACCATAATGAACCATAAGCAGGAATCAATAAAGGATAGGCAGGAGACACGCAGTAACTACTTACTCCGGCAAAAGTAATTGCCAGATAATCAAGCAGACCTGCAAGCAGTAATAGTGCTGGAAACACCCACTTACTGGAAAGATAAAATCCCGCTAAAAGAAACACAGCCCAAGCGGCGCTGGGAAGTTGGTTAAATGTCGCAAAGTGATGAGTGCGAGTGATAAGCATCAAAACAACAAGAATAAGGCCAATAATAATTTGGCGCTGAATAGGTAAAAACATAATATCTCCCGTGTGCCGGCCCGCACACATATAGGTGAGTAAAAATAGAACATTCGCTCTATCGTCGTGAATCTAGGTCGGTATTAGGACTGATGAATAAACTAATTCATTTACCTTTGCGGGGGCAGTGTGGGCCTTGTCATTTGACGCACCCACTTTCCCAGTTAGTTACCGATACAACACTGGCAACACCTAAATCAAGCTTGCAAGGATAGTGATGAACAAGCGACCTTGTCAATTTAATCTTGACTAAATCAGTACGGAATTATAGGATCTCTGCCTGCTTTTGGTGCTCTGTCATTGCTGACAGCGTTAAAAGGGAAGTTGGTGAAAAGCCAATGCTGCCCCCGCAACGGTAATCATTATGAAAATGAAAGTCCGGAAACCTGCCTTAAGCTTTTAGCAACCCTCATGGTTGCATCCCTATTTTTTGAATCGCGGGTGAGCGATTCCTTTGGAGAAACAATGAAAAACCTTTCCGGGTCTAAAACCCTTCGTACATCTGTACGTCTTACATTAGCGGCACTTGCTGTCTCTAGCTTTCCTTTTTCAGCCATTGCCGATGAGCAATTAGATGTGGTCACAGTTACGGCTAACCGTATGCCATC
>DAOUSV010000005.1 GCA_030627065.1 Piscirickettsiaceae bacterium
CGTTTCGATTCCGAATCACGTCCGTTTCTAGTACTACCACCCGCTTTCTTATGAGCCATCTTTTAATCCTCTGATATGTATCGGAAATCTTAAGCTTTGATGCTTGTGATTTCGATTTCTGTATAAGACTGACGGTGACCCATAGTCCTACGTGAATGTTTACGACGACGGAACTTAACGATTTTAACTTTATCGCCACGACCATTTGCAACAACTTTCGCTGTTACTTTTGCGCCGTCAAGGTAAGGAGCGCCGATTTTAATATCACCGCCTTCACCTATCAAGAGAACGTTGTCTAATTCAACTTTCTCACCAGCATCAGCTGATAATTTCTCTACACGGAGCGTTTCGCCCTCTTTAACGCGGTATTGTTTACCGCCTGTCGCGACAATAGCGTACATCGCTGTCTCCAAAATTAGTGTTATTTGCTTCTTAACTCAGCAAAAGACCGGCAATTTTAACGCCTTTGTCTTAAGAGATCAAATCATAATTGAAATATTTGCGATCTATCTCTCTGCGTGAGAAAGTACGCACTTTCAATTCGCAACATTATAGGCAATTTTACTCACCGTGGATATCCAATCTATTTACTCTTTAATAGAAGATGATATGAAAGCTGTTGATTCGATGATTCAGTCGCGTTTACAGTCTAACGTTGTCCTGATTAATCAATTAGGAAGTTACATCATTAATAGTGGCGGTAAACGCTTGCGGCCGGCACTTGCGATTTTGTGTGCGCGCGCTTGTGGCTATAAAGAAGATGAACATATTAACCTTGCGACCATTATTGAGTTTATTCATACCGCGACATTACTTCATGATGATGTAGTTGATGGCTCTGATATGCGCAGAGGCAAAAAAACTGCTAATAATGTCTGGGGTAATGAAGCTAGCGTTCTCGTTGGTGACTTTTTATACACCCGTTCATTTGAAATGATGGTTGAAATGGGTTCAATGCGCCTGATGAAAATCCTTTCACATACCACTAATGTCATCGCTGAAGGAGAAGTTCTACAACTTCTTAACTGTAATGATGCAGCGACTACGGAAGAAAGTTACTTAGAAGTTATTCATCACAAAACAGCCAAATTATTTGAAGCCGCAGGACAGTTAGGTGCGGTTATCAGCCAGTCTAGCCCTGAAATTGAACACGCAATATCCAGCTACGCCATGCATCTTGGTAGCGCATTCCAATTAGTTGATGATTTATTAGATTACAGTGAATCTAGCGAAGCTATCGGTAAAAACATTGGCGATGACCTTGCCGAAGGCAAAGCGACGCTGCCTTTAATTTTTGCAATGAAAAATGGCAATGAACAGCAAGCAAGCCTTGTTCGTGACGCTATTGAACGAGGTCAGCGCGATAAGATTGATGACATCATTACTATTATTAAAGAAACAGGTGCTATTGATTACACCGCGCAAGCCGCCAAAGATGAAATTAACCAAGCTAAAGAGTCATTGACAATTCTCGCTGAAAGCCCTTATAAGCAAGCTCTTCTTTCTCTTGCAGATTTTGCGCTCCAACGTAGTTATTAAGCTATATTTAATATGCTAGAATAAACATTAGTTTATGAACGATTCTACAATCCCGCTTTAAGGCTCGCTAATCATTATGAAAAAAATAGATACTTTTTCTGCTAATGTTTTAATTGTTGATGATCAAGTTCTCAACGTCAAACTATTAGAAAAGATCCTTAAACAGGCAGGCTACCAGAACGTCTACTCCACTACGGATTCTCGTGAAGCAGTACCGATATATCTAAAAAATGATATCGATATATTACTGCTTGATATTCGTATGCCACATATGGATGGCTTTGACGTTATGGAGCTTTTGAATGAAACTGTTCCAGATGATTATCTTCCTATTTTAATTCTAACTGCAGAATTAACATCTGAAACACGTGCTAAATCACTAAGCACCGGCGCTAAAGACTTTTTAACCAAGCCATTTAACCAACTTGAAGTGCTTCAACGGATCCATAACATTCTTGAAGTCCGCTTATTACACAAAGAACTTAAAAACTATAATAAAACGCTTGAATCAGCAGTTAAAAAGCGTACTCAAGAACTTGAAAAGAGCCGTTATGAAATTATAGATCGCCTAGGTAAGGCTGCAGAATATAAAGACAATGAAACAGGTAACCATATTCTGAGAATGAGCCAATATTCTCGCTTATTAGCAAAAGCAGCCGAATTACCGGACGAACAATGTGACCTTATATTGTTAGCCGCCCCCATGCATGATATTGGTAAAATAGGAATTCCAGACAGCGTACTGTTAAAGCCTGGAAAGCTTGACCCCGATGAATGGAAAATCATGCAAACCCATGTAGAAATTGGTGGTGAATTACTCTCTGGGAATGATGAAATACCCTTAATGAAAATGGCCAAGAACATTGCATTGACTCACCATGAGCGTTGGGATGGTACCGGCTACCCTAACGGCCTAGCCGGTGAAGACATTCCTCTTGAGGGTCGGATATGTGCTATCAGCGATGTCTTTGATGCTCTCACTTCAGAACGTCCGTATAAAGATGCGTGGTCCGCAGAAAAAGCAATGGCCTTAATTGCAGAAGAAAGTGGCAAACACTTTGATCCAAATTTAGCATCACTTTTTGCAACCATAATTGATGATGTACTCGCATATAAGCAGCTTCACCAAGACTCTTTAGAAGAAAGTTCAGCATGATGACCCCCAACTCATCTCTCACCATTCTTGTTGCTGAAGATATCGAGGCAACTCAGAAATTACTTCGCCACTTTCTAACACGCTTTGGACATACTGTTTTCATCGCCGGTGATGGACAACAAGCGATTGAGATCTTTCAAAAACAGAAACCCGATATTATTCTTTGTGATGTTAATATGCCCATCATGAGTGGCCTTGAAGCCATCAGGGTAATAAGAGCCACTTCCGATGAAATTTGGACTCCAATCTTAATTCTAAGCGCCTCTGATCAAGATAAAGACATTATAGAAGGCTTAGAAGCAGGAGCGGATGATTACCTGCCAAAGCCTATGAATCTAAAAGTACTAGAAGCTAAGATTGGTGCAATGCAACGCTTTGTTACACTGCAAAGAACGAATATTGAAAATAAGAAAACATTGCAAAAACTTCACGATGAGTTTGAACATGAACAACTATTAGCAAAAAACATTGCCGATAAGATGTTGGCTCACGGGCAACTTGACTACACTAATATTCAATTCTGGTTGCAACCCAACCGCTACTTTAGTGGCGATCTTATTGCAGCAGCACAGCCAAATGAAAATAAACTGTTCATCATGATTGCCGATTCAACGGGGCATGGTTTGGCTGCGGCATTGCCAGTACTAACTCTATCCCGTACATTTCATGCTATGACACAAAAGCACTTTACCCTTCCAGATATCGTCGCAGAAATAAATACATCACTGACAATTATTCTCACGGCTGATCGCTTTATTGCATGTAATATTTTCGAAATTGATTTAAAACATAAAACAATTGAAGCTTGGTGTGGTGGTATTCCAAACTCTGTAATTCTTGATGATGCAGGTGATATTATTCACCAGTTTAAGTCTAAACATCTTGCTCTTGGTATTTTACCTTCTAGCATTTTTGATTCATCAACTGAAACCTGGAGTTGGAAGCAGCCTATTGAATTAATTGCTTTTAGTGATGGTATAACAGAAGCTATAAATCCAGAAGGTATCCCATTTGGGGAACAACAGCTCTTTGGTATTATTCGACAAGCACCGCCAAAAAAACGGGTTGAAACACTAAAAAAAGCTACTTTATCTCATATTAATGCGGAACAAGGTCAAGATGATATTTCATTAATATCTCTCTACTGTGACTAAATAAAAAGGGCAAATAAAACATACGGCCAAAACTTATTTGTCCATTTATGCTTTTGGAATATCAACCCAGAAAATTGAACCTTCACCCGCTTTACTCTTTACTCCGATCTCACCACCCATCTCATTGATCAGCTTACGACAAATCACTAAGCCCAAACCCGTTCCTTCAATACTCTCATTCTGACCTACACGTTCAAATGGGCTAAATAACTTAGACTGCTGCTCTTCTGATAGGCCGATACCAATGTCTTTCACAGCAACTCGGGTAAATTTATCATCAATATCTTTGCATAAAATCTGTATTGAGCCGTTCTCACTATTATATTTAATAGCATTCGATAGTATATTTAACAAAACCTGATGAAACCGCTTTACATCAATGCGTATTTTTATTTCTGATGGTACTGAATAGGGTAATATTTCAATCTGATTCTCTTTCGCTACCGGTGATATTTGCTGAATAGCGCCATTCAAACACTCTTCCAACGATCTGCTTTCAAATTCAAACTCAACTTGACCCGCCTCAATTTTTGAAATGTCGAGAATTTCATTCACCAAACTTAATAAATGCTTTCCTGCCTGCTGAATAAATTCTAATTCTTCTTGCTGAGACTCAACTAATGGATGCTCCGAATCTCCAGCTAAAAGCCGAGAAAATCCTAGGATTGCATTCAAGGGCGTTCTAAATTCATGACTCATTTGAGATAAAAATACTGATTTTGCTCTATCTGCATCCTCAGCGCGCTTTCGCTGCTTCACTGATTCCTCATGAAATTGTTTACTTTGAATAAGGTTGCGAACTCGAGCTATTAATTCCTCTTCAATCAAAGGCTTTATAACGTAGTCACTAACGCCAAGATAAAACAATTCAATTCGGCGAGAAATATCATCAAAGCCAGTGATTGCTAAAATAGGTATGTCACCTTTTTCATTATCAAGCCGACGAATGCGGTTAATCAGAGCCATACCCGTCATTTGACCTTCAAGCACAATATCACTGACTACCAAATCATAATCATTCTGTAAGTATGCAGTCCACGCATCTTCTGCAGTAAAGAATGCATCAACGATAAGTCCTCGGCTTTCAAATACAGCTGTAATCATTCTTTGCTGTGACAAGGTATCTTCAATATATAAGATTCGTCCAGATAATGATTGTTGCTGTAACGTAAATCGATGAATAAAATTAACTAATTGTTGTACATCTTTTTTATGAAATACTTCCGTTACACCAGATGACAAAGCCTGGGTGTAAACATCATGCGATTCTTCTGCCGTAAATAAAATAATGGGGGTATGTTGGTAACCATCCGTTTCTCGGATAGTTTTAGCCAATGAAATTCCATCACCGCCTAACAAGTACATTGACACACAAATAAAATCAAACTTATCTAGGCTAAGCTTCTCCAGTCCTTGCGTCGTCGTTTCACAAATTACCGGTGTAATCTCTGAGTCTAGAAAGATATCCATCAATATCTTATGAAATAAAGCTGAATTATCAATAATTAGAACATTCATTACAAAGCAACCAGAGGTCTACAACAAAACCATCATATTACCCCCTTTTATACCCTAAAAGAAATTTAATATTTTGTAGTCTTAATTAATCCGTTATCCTTGTCTCTATGACTGAAATATACCAATACCATTTATTCTTTTGCACTCATGAACGAGATGATGGCCGAGCCTATTGCCAACAGCATAATGCCCAATCATTACGTAACTACACCAAGCAACGCGTGCATGAGCTCAAACTTAAAAAAGTACGAGTCAATAATGCTGGGTGTTTGAACCGTTGTAACTTGGGTCCGATGCTTGTTATTTACCCCGAAGGTATTTGGTATCAATACCAAACTAAAGCTGATATTGATGAAATTATTGAATCCCATCTAATAAATGGGAAAATTGTAGAAAGGTTACAACAATGACACCTGATGAATATTGTCGCGATAAAGCAGCGAAAAGTGGTTCTAGTTTTTATTACAGTTTCTTATTTTTGCCCGAACAACAACGCCAAGCCATTATTGCGCTTTATGCCTTTTGTCGTGAAGTTGATGATACTGTTGATGAAATATCCGATGCAGGTGTCGCTCGCACCCAACTTGATTGGTGGCAGCAAGAAATAGAACGTACCTTTGAAGGCAAAGCTACGCATCCAGTAGGTAAAGCATTGCAAGTGTCTTTACAACACTTTGACCTCCATAAAGAGTATTTTATGGAAATCATTGATGGCATGGCAATGGATCTTGAACAATCATCCTATCCAGAATTCAAACACCTTGCTTTGTATTGCCACCGTGCCGCCAGCGTTGTCGGCTTATTATCTGTCGAGATCTTCGGCTATAATGACCGAAATACATTGAAATATGCTGAACATCTAGGAATGGCACTGCAACTCACCAATATTATTCGTGATGTCCGTGAAGATGCCGAGCGGGGACGAATTTATTTACCACTGGAAGATTTAAAACGATTCAATATTCCTGAACAAGATATCTTAGCTCTTAAAGCCAGCCCAGAACTCACTGCCTGCTTGAAGTTTCAATCTGAACGAGCCAAAGAGTATTATCAAAAAGCGATGAATATATTGCCGGCATCAGATCGTTATACCCAACGAACAGGCTTAGTGATGTCTGCTATCTATGAAGCGACACTGGATGAAATTATTAGTGATAATTATCAAGTAATGAAGCAACGAGTGTCACTAACGCCATTAAGAAAGCTATGGATCGCTTGGCGTACAGTACGTCGTGAAAAACGACTTAATAAGCAATACATCAAACAGAATAAATGACGACATTAATTATTGGCGGTGGCTGGAGCGGTTTGGCTGCTGCAATAACGTTAACGCAACAAGGCCATGCTGTGCACCTTATTGAATCGGCCAAACAATTGGGTGGCCGTGCTCGTAATGTGCAATGGCAAGATCAAACACTCGATAATGGTCAACATTTAATGATTGGCGCTTATGATCGAATGCTGGCAATAATGCAATTAATTGGCATTGATAATAACGAGGTATTTCATCGTTACCCTATTGATATATCCATTCTTGACTCCGAGTTTTCACCGCTACATTTATCCACATCAGGTTGGCTTCCTTGGCCACTCTCTTTATCATGGAATTTAACTAAAAGTGCAGGAGTAACAGGCTTAATACACGTTGCACGCCTGCAAACTAGTATTCCAAGGGTTTTATCGACTCCTGACATTACCGTTCAAGAATGGTTAGGTAATACCAAGCAATCTCCTCGCTTAATTAAGCAGCTATGGGAGCCAATGTGCTTGGCGACCCTCAATACGCCGATCGATCACGCTTCTGCTCATTTATTAGCTAAAGTGTTACAAGATAGTTTAGGAAAATCTAAATCTGATGCCGATTTATTAATTCCTAAGTATCCTCTGGGTGATTTATTTCCACAAAAAGCGACTGACTATATTGAACAAAATGGTGGCAAGATCAGCTTAAGAACTCGGGCAGACACACTCATTGTCCAAGACAATAAAGTGCAAGGAGTTATGACCCAAGGAGGTCAAACAATTACCGCTGATCAGCTTATTGTAGCCTTAAGCCCATCACAAACTAGCGACCTTCTCGCTCCATTAATCAAACTTAATAAACCGACTGAATACCCAATTTGTACTGTATATTTACAATATTCATCCGATACTCGCTTGCCATCAGCCATGCTTGGCTTATCAGGCACTATCAGTCAGTGGATTTTTGATCGTAGTGAACAAACCGCTGGTTTAATGGCCGTTGTTATCAGTGGCCCAGGCAAACATGAAACATTAGATAAAAAACAACTTGTAGAAAAAGTCTGCCAAGAAATACATCAACTATTACCTGCTATGCCTGCAACAGTAGAACATAGCTTTGTCATCCGTGAAAAGCGAGCAACATTTGCCTGCACAGTTAATGTCGAACAATCTCGACCTCAATGTAAAACAGCTGTTGAAGGACTCTATTTAGCCGGTGACTTTGTTGCCAATGCCTACCCCGCCACATTGGAAGGGGCTGTTCGTAATGGAGAGTCTTGTGCCAAACAACTTTTATAGTCGCTATCTTCAAGGCTTGTTATAATCAACCGCTGTTACTCCAATAATAACTCATAGAGAGACGATCATAATGACTAAAATTCGCTTAATACTGACTGCTTTTTTCCTTAGTGTATTTCTTATTGCTTGTAGCGATGATAATACGAATACAAGCAGTGCTCCTCAAGCTGAAACTGAAGCCCCAACTGAACAAAAAACGGCTTCTACCGTTACGATGAGTGATGCAAAAATTGAACTAGGTATGACTGAAAAAGCAGTTGCAGATTTACTTGGCTCTCCTCAATCGACTCAAACTCGCACTATTGAAGCTCTGACAATTACCCACACAGAATGGGCAGATAAATCAGGTACAGTGAGTGTTCAGTTTATTAATGGTGAAGTAAAATTCCAACTATTTACTGCTAGTAACTAAAAAATATGGATTACACACCCTCTTCCACACTCCTTGAAGGGGGTGTCATCCTTGTTACTGGTGCAGGTAATGGCATTGGTGCAGCTGTCGCCAAGTCCTATGCTAGCCATGGGGCAACAGTTGTTTTACTTGATAAGAACATAGCCGCCTTAGAAGCTGTTTATGATGAAATTATCGCTAACAATTCGCCTCAACCTGCGATCTACCCCCTTGATCTACAAGGTGCTAGCATCCCAGATTATGATGCCTTAGCCAAAAATATAGATGACAACTTTGGTCGTCTCGACGGCCTTGTTCATTGTGCCGCATCATTAGGGCAACTTGCACCGATACAGCATCAAGATCCCAAAGTATGGTTAGAAACACTGCATATTAATCTGACTGCGCCTTATTTATTAACGCGCTCATGTTTAACATTATTACAACAGCAAGCATCCTCTATTATTTTCACAACAGACGATCATAAAGATAAAGCATATTGGGCAGGCTACGGCATTGCCAAGTCTGGTATAGAGGCTTTAAGCAAGCAGTTAGCGGATGAGCTTGAAGCCGATGGTCAAGTTCGCGTAAATTGTATTGATCCTGGCACTGTACAAACAAAATTACATGCTCGTGCATTTCCAGCACTAAACCCAACACAGTTCCCTGAACCTCAAGACATCGTTGCAAGTTACCTTTACTTGATAGGTAAAGACAGTGCAGACATTAACGGCCAACTAATCAAAGCACAGTAGAACTCACCGTCAAACCACCGGCGCTTATTCTGTAAGCATCTAATATATATATACAAATACAAACTGGCACACTTATCGCTTTACTCTAACCAAACTTAGAGTAAAGGATATAATCATGGCAACACCACGACATAAAGAACAAGCGACATTATCTCTCGTTGACAAACATAATCATGCTGTTGCACTTGATGTACCTCAACAAGAAGAAAGCATTGAAAGCGTTCTCGCTCATCTACCTGCAGTATTACAAACAACCTTAGAACTAGACGATGTCATCAACTTATTCCACAGAGAAATAAGTAAAATATTGCCATATAGCAGCTTGCACTATCAACACAAAGATACTCACTGTGATATTGCAACCGGCTCACGCAGCCATCACTCATGTAATTACCGTTTAGAAATGAATAATATTTGGTTAGGTGAGTTAACACTTACTCGCCGTAACAAGTTTAGTGATCCTGACACCCAGCTACTTGAAGACTTACTCTGTAAGCTTATTTACCCATTACGTAATTGCCTGTTATATCGCCAATCACAAACAGCCGCTTTGCATGACAAATTAACCGGTCTTAATAACCGTGGTGCATTTGATGATAACTTAAAGCGTGAAATTGACATTGCTCAACGTCAACACTCACCATTGTCATTACTTGTTATTGATATCGACCACTTTAAAACAGTAAATGATATTTATGGTCATCGTGGTGGTGATACTGTATTACAACTTTTGGCTAAATCTATTATGGATACCATGCGTGCAAGTGATGTTGCATTCCGTTATGGTGGTGAAGAGTTTACCTTGCTATTGAATAACACAGATGCAAAATCAGCACACTTAGTTGCCGAACGTATTCGACTTGCCGTCTCACAAATTACAGCAACTGCTGACAATAAAAATTTCGGCATTACTATTAGCCTAGGCCTGGCACAACTCAATCAAGGTGAACAAGGTTCGTCTTTATTTGAACGTGCTGACCAAGCCTTATATCAAGCTAAAAAAACAGGTAGAAATAAAACAGTCAGTGCCTAAAAATTAAGCAATAAAATCTCTCGTAACAAAAAAGGGCTTTTGAATTTCAAAAGCCCTTTTTTGTGTCCAAGCTAATCCAGTAAGCTAACTATCGACCGCGAATTCGAGGTGAACGTTTCGATGTTACTTTGTCACTACTTTTTTTGCTCTTACTGCGTTCTGGTTTTTGATCAACGTGTTTCAGTGGTCGTAATTTTCTTTCACGTTGTGCTCGGCCAATATCTTCAATTACAATAGGCTCTAAATCAACTTCTAAATATAAACGTTCTAGATCGGCTGTTTCCAGCATCATCCATCGGCCCATTTTAAGCTGTTTTGGGATTACTGTTGGTCCATAACGTACACGCATTAAACGACTAACTTGCACGCCTTGGCTTTCCCATAAGCGACGTACAGCACGGTTACGACCTTCTTGAATAACGACGTGGAACCAACTATTAGCGCCTTCACCACCTGCTTTTTGAATATCAGAAAACTTGGCTTTACCATCTTCTAATTCAACACCATCACGCAGGTTTTGCATCATTTCAGATGTAACATCACCTAAAACACGTACGGCATATTCACGATCCATTTCATTGGAAGGATGCATTAATCGGTTTGCTAACTCACCATCGGTGGTTAAGATAATAAGACCACTAGTATTAATATCTAAGCGGCCTACACTGACCCAACGGCCTTGTTCTGGCGTAGGTAGTGATTGAAATATGGTGCGACGACCTTCAGGATCGCTACGTGTACATACTTCACCGACTGGTTTGTTATAAAGTATTACTTTCTGTGGCTGTTGCCATAAACGTTTAGCTGATAAGGGTTTGTTCTCAAGACGTACCGTGTCATTAGGCGTGATTTGGTCACCTAATTTTGCAACTTCACCATTCACGGTGACTTTGCCATCTTTAATCATGGTTTCAAGTCCACGACGTGAACCGTAACCTGCCCGTGCTAATGCTTTTTGAATTCGTTCTGCCATCTTATTGTCTCCCGACATGATTTAATTTGTTTATTTTAAACATCAAACAATTAGAGATTATTCTCTATTCGAGGCCTTAGCACGACAAGTACTTTTTGCCATAACTATGGCAAAAAAGGCGACTCGTGCTAAGGTCTCTATTTATAACTTAAGCCCATTGCAGCTCTTACTTCTTCCAATGTCTCACGTGCAACTTCACGTGCTGCGGCATTACCATCTTCGATAATTCGACGTACATCTTCAGGGTGTTTTGCTAACTCGATTGCTCGTTCACGAATAGGTTTTACTTCGGCACAGACAGCGTCGATTAATGGTCCTTTACAGTCTAGACAACCGATACTGGCACTACGACAGCCTTCTTGAACCCATTTCTTTGTGTCATCTGCTGAATAAACTTCATGCAATTGCCACACTGGGCATTTATCGGGCTCACCCGGATCTGTCAGGCGAATGCGACTAGGATCTGTCGGCATTTTCTTGATTTTCTCAGAAATAGACGCTTCAGATTCACGTAAAGAAATGGTGTTACCATACGATTTAGACATTTTCTGTCCGTCTATGCCAGGCATTTTAGACGTAGGTGTCAATAAGGCTTGAGGCTCAGGTAAAATCACTTTACCACCACCTTCTAGATAACCGAACAAGCGTTCTGTATCACCCATGGCTAAATTCTGCTGACCTTTTAATAATGCACGTGCAGTTTCTAATGCTTCGACATCGCCTTGCTCGGTATAAGCCTTACGAAGATTAGAATACAATTTTGCATTCTTCTTGCCCATCTTCTTAATCGCTTCTTCGGCTTTTTGTTCAAAATCTTTTTCGCGGCCATAAATATGGTTAAAGCGACGAGCCACTTCACGCGTTAATTCAACGTGAACCACTTGATCTTCACCGACAGGTACTTGGCCTGCACGGTATATCAAAATATCGGCACTTTGTAATAATGGATAACCCAAGAAGCCGTAGGTTGATAAGTCTTTTTCTTTTAATTTTTCTTGCTGATCTTTATATGTTGGTACACGTTCTAGCCAAGACAGTGGAGTCATCATTGATAATAGTAGGTGCAACTCAGCGTGTTCTGGCACTTGTGATTGCAGAAACATTGATACGGATGATGGCTCAATACCGGCGGCGATCCAGTCAACAACCATTTCCCAGACACTTTCTTCAATGCCAGTGGTATCTTCATAATGTGTTGTTAAGGCATGCCAATCTGCCACGAAAAAGAAGCAATCAAATTCATGTTGCAACTTAATCCAATTTTTTAATACACCGTGATAATGCCCAAGATGAAGCTGTCCGGTAGGACGCATTCCTGAAACAATTCGACGTGATTGTAATGCTACGGTATCCAATGTGTTCTCCTGATTCTAAATCGTAGAATCTATTTTTAAAGAATTGAAAATATTTGTGGCGGCAAACTAAATGCGGACACTAATAAATTAATAAATGTATTCATCAACGGATGAAGTATCGAGCCAATAAAACCGAAATACAACAAGCCGACTAAAATAAAGAAGCCATAAGGCTCGATTCGACTTACTTGCCAAGCTAAAGGGCCGGGTAATAAACTGACTAATATTCGCCCGCCATCTAGTGGAGGTAAAGGTAATAAATTCAACATCATTAGCATGGTGTTAATAAGTATGCCGGCAGCGCCCATATAGGCCATGGCTTCACCCATAGAAAAGCCCGACTGCAATAATTTAATACCGACCATTGCAATTAATGCCCAGCCAATTGCCATGATCAAATTTGAGACAGGGCCTGCTAATGCAACCCATGCCATATCTGACTTAGGTTTGTTTAGATTTTGGTAGGTGACAGGTACGGGTTTTGCCCAACCAAAGATGAAGCCTCCTGCCATTAATAACAATGCAGGTACGACAATTGTACCTACAGGATCAATATGCTTTATTGGGTTTAAGGTTAAACGTCCCATCATTTGAGCAGTACGATCACCTAATTTCATTGCCACCCAACCATGAGCCACTTCATGCAATGTAATAGCGAAAATCACAGGGATCCCCCAGATGATGATCTTCTGGATTAAACTAAACTCATCCACCTATTATTGCCTTTCCGTTCATATATGGACGTAATGCTTCAGGGATATGAATTCGACCCTGTTCATCCTGATGATTTTCCATGACAGCTAAAAGAGTTCGACCTACAGCCAGGCCGGAACCATTGACAGTGTGTACTAACTCCGGCTTGTTTGTTTCTGGGTTTCTCCAGCGAGCTTGCAAGCGACGCGCTTGGAAATCTTGGAAGTTACTGCATGATGAAATTTCACGATAGGTTTTCTGGCTTGGTAGCCATACTTCTAAATCATAAGTCTTAGAAGATGAGAAGCCTAAATCACCGATGCATAATAAAACCTTGCGGTAGGGTAGCTCTAGTTTTTGTAGAATTGTTTCTGCATGCTGGGTTAATTCGTCAAGTGTTGCATCAGAATCTTGTGGGCGTACAACTTGAACTAACTCTACTTTCTCGAACTGATGCTGACGAATCAAACCGCGTACATCACGACCATATGAACCAGCTTCACTACGAAAACACGGAGTGTGTGCTACGAACTTCAATGGCAACTGCTTATCTGTAGAAATCGTATCACGCACGATATTGGTTACAGGCACTTCTGCCGTTGGAATTAAGTATAAGTCAGTGTCTTTAATGGCAAACAAATCTTCAGAAAACTTAGGTAACTGACCTGTGCCGCGTAAAGAATCACTATTTACTAAATAAGGGACATAGGTTTCAGTGTAACCATGCTCTTCGGTATGTTGATCCAGCATAAACTGCGTTAATGCACGGTGTAATTTGGCTAATGGACCATGTAAGGTAACAAAACGAGCTTGGCTGATTTTAGCCGCTGTTTCAAAATCCATTCCACTTAATATTTCACCTAAATCAATATGATCTTTTGGCTCAAAACTGAATTCTTTTGGCGTACCCCAACGTGAAATTTCGACATTATCATCTTCAGACTTGCCTACCGGCACATCATCTTGAGGAATATTCGGCAATTCCATCGCCACATCAGTAAGTTTTTGTAAGACTTCTGCTAATCGCGCTTCAGCCGCTTTATGTTTATCACCTAAGTCAGCAATTTCAGCGAGCAAGGGTTTAATATCTTCACCTGATGCTTTTGCCTTGCCAATCATTTTAGAACGACTATTACGTTCGGTCTGTAAGCTTTGTGCATCTGATTGCGCTTGTTTACGTTCTTGCTCTAAACTTTCAAGCAGCGCAATATCTAAAACATAGCCACGACGAGCCAATAACTCAGCCGCTTTTTTAGGTTCATTTCTTAATAATTTTGGATCTAACATTTTAAATTCCAGATTGTGCTGGCCAGCTGACAATATGATCAACTTCCACTTTTGTTTGTACTTGCTCAAGAACATCTTTAATCATGTCCACCGAGCCAAAAAATTCTATAACAACAGGCAACTCTAACGACAAATCCATTAACGATGAGGTTTTTAATTGTCTATCTTTGCCAAAACCTTCAATCGCTCGAAATACCGAAACACCTTGTACCCGGCCATCATCATGCAACCATGAGACGATTCGCTCGAAATGATCTCGCCCTTCAGAAAGGTAAATTCGTACCATTGTTATTTCATGTGTCATAACTGCCTTCCCATTACTAATCCGAGCCATGTTGCAACAAGACATAAAGTAACGCTTAAAAAGATATTCAGTGCGGCGCGACTTAACTCACCAGACTCTAACAGCGTTAATGTTTCAATTGAGAATGTTGAAAATGTCGTAAATGCGCCTAAAAAGCCGATCATAACTACACCGCGCCATTCGGCAGATAATAGGCCTCGTTCAACAATGAAGATGAAAAAAAGTCCCATTAAAAATGAGCCGAGCACATTCACTGCCAGCGTTCCATAGGGAAAGTCACGACCCAATAGTCGATAAATCTGCGACGACATCCCAAAACGCAACACCGCGCCTAAGGCACCACCACCAGCAATTGCCAATAACTGTTGCACTTATATTTTCTCAATCAAAATAAAGGCATAGTTTACCTTATTACGAGTATTTGCTAAATGATTAAGATTTCGTGGACCAATTAACGAACAAACAGAAAAAGGTTACCCTGACGTATAGTGCTCCACCATTTTTCCTAATGGAATGACTTTTATCTTGCTGGCATGCCCTGCACTACCAAATGATTCATAACGGGCTTGGCAAATTACTTTCATCGCATTGAGTGCTACTTTATAAAACTTTCGTGGGTCAAAGTCAGCGGCGTGTTCTTCTTGGGATAAATACCGACGAATAGATCCTGTTGATGCCATGCGTAAATCAGTATCAATATTAACTTTACGGACACCGTATTTAATTCCTTCAACCACTTCATCTACGGGCACACCATAGGTTTGAGCAATATCACCGCCATAATTATTAATTACTTTTAACCAATCTTGCGGAACGGAGCTTGAGCCATGCATTACAAAATGGGTGTTTGGTAGGCGTTGTTGCAGTGTTTTTAAATGGCTTATTGCTAACACTTCACCTGTCGGTGGTTTGCTGAATTTATATGCTCCGTGACTAGTGCCAATGGCAACAGCAAGTGCATCAATCTGTGTTTGTTTCACAAATTCAACCGCTTCGTCAGGATCGGTTAATAGTTGCTTGGTATTTAGTTTATCTGGTGATCCATGGCCATCTTCTTCGCCCATCAATCCTGTTTCTAGTGACCCAATACAGCCGATTTCACCTTCAACAGACACGCCGCAGGCATGTGCCATATTAACTACTTTTCGGGTGACTTCAACATTATATTCAAATGACGACGGGGTTTTCATATCTTCTAATAATGAGCCATCCATCATGACAGAGCTGAAACCCGACTGAATTGCTCGCGCACAGATAGCCGGTGAAGCACCGTGATCTTGATGCATTACTACAGGAATATGGGGATATTGTTCGATAGCAGCTAAAATCAGATGGCGTAAGAAAGGTTCACCAGCGTATTTTCGCGCTCCCGCTGAGCCTTGCATAATAACGGGGCTATCCATGGCATCAGCAGCTTGCATAATCGCCTGAACCTGCTCCATATTACTGACATTAAATGCGGGAACTGCAAATTGGTTCTCTGCTGCATAATCTAATAATTGTCGTAAGGATACTAAGGCCATAATGCGCTCCTATTTCTAGTTAGTTTTAGGCTCCACCATATCACCAACACGGACTAATTTCAGTGAATTTGTACTTCCTTGAACTTCTAAATCACCTTTAGTGATGATAACAAGGTCGCCATCTCGCACTACGCCTCGGCGCTGTAGCTCATCAATGGCTTCTTTATTTAATGCGCTGTAATCATCATGATCAACGGTAAAGCTGACTGGATAAACGCCACGGTATAATGTTACTTTCCGTCGAGTTTCAACATGAGGGGTTAATGCAAAAATAGGTATGCCCGAACTCATTCGTGACATCCACAGTGGTGTTGATCCTGTTTCTGTTAATGCCGCAATCGCTTTTACATCTAAATGATTCGCCATATACATTGCACTCATGGCTATTGCTTCATCAATACGCTCAAATTGAGATTCCATTCTATGGCGTGAAACTCGGATTTCACGCTGTTGCTCAGCTTCAAGGCAAACACGGTTAACCGCCTCTATCACTTTAACAGGGTGAGCTCCCACCGCGGTTTCGCCTGATAGCATCACAGCATCAGTACCATCTAATACCGCATTGGCAACATCAAACACCTCTGCACGCGTTGGTATGGCATTAGTAATCATTGACTCCATCATTTGGGTGGCAGTAATCACTATTTTATTAAGTCGACGAGCCCGCTGAATTATTTTCTTTTGCACCGGAGGTAATGCTGCATCACCTATTTCAACACCCAAATCACCACGAGCAACCATAACGCCATCGGATGCTTTGATAATCTCATCCAACACATCTAAGGCTTCGGCACGTTCGATTTTGGCAATAATGCCGCCGTGGCCGCCTGCATCACGTAATAGCTGACGAGCAACATTAATATCTTCTGCTGATCGTGGAAATGAAATAGCAACATAATCCGCTTGCATTTTAGCTGCGGTAATAATGTCTTCTTTATCTTTTTCTGTTAGTGCAACAGCTGATAAACCGCCGCCTTGACGGTTAATACCTTTATTATTAGATAGCTCGCCACCAACAACAACGCGGCAAATAATACGTTGCCCTTTGACTTCTAAAACCCATAAAACGACCCGACCATCATCAAGTAATAATGTGTCGCCACGTTTTACATCTTGCGGTAGTACTTTGTAATCAATGCCTACCTTTTCATCATCACCCGCATCAGAATCAAGATCGGCATCTAAAACAAATTGCGCTTCATCTTTAAGCTGTACTTTGCCTTCTTTAAAGCGCGAAATACGGATCTTAGGCCCTTGCATATCAGCAAGCACGCCAACTTGACGACCATAAGCTCTAGCCCTATTACGCACTGTTTCAGCCAGTTTCAAATGCTCGCTGGCCACACCATGTGAGAAGTTCAATCGTACAACATCAACCCCTGCTTCAATTAGGGCATCAAGTACTTCGGGCGTGTTCGTGGCAGGCCCCAGGGTCGCAACAATCTTAGTTCTTCTCTTGATGGTCATACTGTCTTACCTTTATTTAGAGCGTGATTCCAACATAGCAACGGCTGGTAACTCTTTGCCTTCTAAAAACTCTAAGAAAGCACCGCCGCCTGTTGATATATAGGAAACATCATCGCTAATATTATATTTTGCTACTGCGGCAAGCGTGTCGCCACCACCAGCAATTGAGAAAGCTTTTGATTCTGCAATCGCCATAGCAATCGCTTTCGTACCTTCACCAAATTGATCAAATTCAAATACGCCAACAGGACCGTTCCAAACAATGGTGCCAGCATTTTTTATGATTTCTGCCAACTCTACTGCTGAATTCGGACCAATATCAAAGATCATGTCATCATCTTGAACTTCAGCGGTTGCCATCAAGGTTGCATCTGCTGTTTCAGCGAACTCTTTCGCACAAACAACATCAGCTGGTACTGGAATGCTCCGGCCTTCAGCTTGAGCATCCGCTGTTAACTTTTTACAGGTATCAATTAAATCAGCTTCGTATAACGATTTACCGACATTATGGCCAGCTGCTGCAATAAAGGTGTTAGCGATACCGCCACCAACAATCAGTTGATCAACGATTTTTGATAATGACTCTAAAACAGTCAGCTTGGTTGATACTTTTGAGCCACCAACAATTGCCACCATTGGGCGTGCAGGATTATCTAGCGCTTTAGCTAATGCTTCCAATTCACCCGATAATAATGGACCAGCACATGCTACTGGTGCATATTTAGCCACGCCATGTGTTGAAGCTTGAGCTCGATGCGCTGTACCGAAGGCATCCATCACATAAATGTCACATAATTTAGCCATTTGCTGCGATAAGGCATCGTCATCTTTCTTTTCGCCGGTATTAAAGCGAACGTTTTCACATAACACGACTTCACCAGCACCAACATTAACCCCATCAAGCCAATTCTTTTCTAAGCGTACATCTTTACCCAATAATGCAGCTAAATGACGAGCAACAGGTGCTAACGAAAACTCCTCGCTATATTCGCCTTCTGTCGGACGACCAAGATGAGACATTAACATCACTTTAGCTCCCGCTTCTAATGCTAATTTAATAGTTGGCAATGAGGCTCGAATACGCGTGTCATCAGCTACCGCACCATCTTTAAGAGGTACATTTAAATCTTGACGAATTAATACACGTTTACCGGCTAAATCTAAGTCAGACATCTTGATTACAGACATGGGCACTTCCTCTATATGATTTGTTTAATTTTTAATCTCTTAATTATAGCAGGTTTGGGCTGTTTTTTTTTGAGCTTAAACTTACAAAACGCTACAGTTTACTCCCCGTTCCGGAGAAAGACATTGACAATAACGGTCTGATATATAAGGGGAATATTTTATAGCGCCAATAATTAGTCATGAGCTAAATGCTGATAACTCGTGTGTTTTGTTAGAGTTTGAGAGGCACTTCTTATGTGTGAAGTACGATAATATCATCGTCCGTGAATTCCAGCTCTGCAGACCACTGCCTAGCAATCCAGCGAAAGCTTTGTTTAGAAAAAAAGCAAACATGGCTGAGATCATTCTTATAAAACCAACTGGAAAAATCATCGGTACTATCGTGTCGCCGCGTCATAATAGCAAGCGTACCCTTTGGTGTTAACAAGTTAAATAATTGACTCAGCTCATTAAATGGTCGATAAAAATGTTCTATCGCCTCGGTAGTAACGATAAAATCATATGTTTGCTTGAGCGGTGCTGTATCAGGTGAAAAGAAGGGATCATAAATTGCCATCAAAAACCCTGCTTGCTCCAATAAAAGGGCAAGAGCAGGCTTTTCACCAGAAAAGGGCCCACAACCAAAATCCAAGCCTGACGCATTCGTTGGTAGTCGTGGCAATATAGGTGGAATGATTCGACTCAAAAAGGCACTGTAATTCTGGTCAGTAGGATCATTCTGATGATGTTGATACCGTGCTTTTTCAGCGGCTTCGGAAAGGAAGAAGTGAGGCGGAACAAAAATCAAATCACACTGTTCACAGCGCCAATATTCTCGCTGTTGGTCTGAATGAAATAGATGGGATTTATTTTGCTGACACAGAGGGCAGCTTAAGGCTTCATTAGGGGGGAGATTACTTGGCTTTGACATGATGTTAGTTATACCTTCTAATTTGGACTCTCTAATCCTACAGCTGAAAACAACCTCTTTAAATCATCATCAAGCGCGGCATTTATTACAAGATTTTCTCCTGTATAAGGATGTATTAACTGTAGTGAGTTTGAATGTAAAAGAAGGCGGTGACAATCAAACTTATCTCGGAATAATTGATTATGTTTGCCATCACCATGTGTTGTATCACCAATGATATGATGGAAGATGTGCTTCATATGTCGGCGAATCTGGTGTTTCCGGCCTGTTTTAGGCTGTAAACTTAGTAAAGAATATCGAGAGGTTTGATAGCGCCCCGTGGGGTAATCTAGTTCTATTGTTTGCAAGCGGGTATATACTGTTATGGCCGGCTGCGCCGCTTTGTTTTTGTCTATGTTCCTGTCGGTCATCTTGTCATACTCTTCTTTTAGAGCATAATCGATCGTTTCTTGTTCTTGAGTATGGCCGCGCACGATGGCAAGATAATTTTTTGCTACTGTTCGCTCAGTAAACTGTTCCGTAATCTTACGAGCGGCATCACTATTTAGACCAAATAATAAGACACCTGATGTAGGCTTATCTAAACGGTGAACAGGATAAACATGCTGCCCTATTTGGTCTCGTGTTTGTTGTAAAGCAAATTGTGTTTCATATTTATCAATCATACTTCGGTGCACTAATAAACCTGATGGTTTATTAATTGCGACCATATTGTCATCTTGATAAATTATTTCTAACATGTGTTTTGTCTAATTCAGATTGTGGGAATTCGTCAGGGCTTGCCAGTTTGACTTATTAATAAGCCAGCGCGTCACAGACAAAAACGCCCTCATCACAAGGGCATTTTTTATGTCTTATACCCATGATACATGGAGATTTCAGAGTTTATCACGGATGGTCAGAACAAGGCGCAATGTGCTGACAATGACTAGTCCTTGTCAAGCATTGTAACGTAGCGCTGGCATTCGTGATAATCTCCCGCAGGGCAAGAGAAGAAATCCTGCAGCTTCATGTATCATGGATATGTACGGTGATTAAATCACTTTCCTACTAATTCAACCAAACGCATCATGTTACAGGTATAACCATATTCATTATCATACCAAGCAACGACTTTAACGAATGTGCCATCTAATGCGATACCTGCGCCAACATCAAAGTTTGACGGTGCAGAATGGCCTCGGAAATCGGTTGATACAACACTATCCGTTGTATAACCTAAAACACCTTTCATTGAGCCTTCAGATGCTTTTTTCATTGCGGCACAAATCTCATCGTAGCTTGTGTCTTTAGCTAACTGAACCGTTAAATCAACTACAGATACATCTGATGTTGGCACGCGGAAAGCCATGCCGGTTAATTTACCGTCTAATTCTGGTAATACTTTACCAACAGCTTTAGCAGCACCCGTTGAAGATGGAATGATATTTTCTAAAATGCCACGACCGCCGCGCCAGTCTTTCATTGAAGGGCCATCAACTGTTTTTTGAGTTGCTGTGGCAGCATGAATGGTTGTCATCAAGCCTTTAACGATACCGAAGTTATCGTTTAATACTTTAGCAACAGGGGCGAGCGCATTGGTTGTACATGATGCGGCTGAAACAATATCTTCGCCGTTGTATCTTTCATCATTAACACCGAATACGAACATTGGCGTGTCATCTTTCGATGGTGCTGATTGCACTACTTTCTTCGCGCCCGCATCTAAATGCGCTTGGCAAGATTCTTTCGTTAAGAAGAAGCCAGTACAGTCAATAATAGTCTCTGCACCAACTTCATCCCATTTAAGATTAGCTGGATCACGTTCTGCAGTAATGCGGATTATTTTACCATTTACTACTAAGTTGCCGTCAACAACAGATACATCACCATCAAAACGACCATGTACTGAATCATATTGCAGCATGTATGCTAAATATTCTGGTTCTAATAAATCATTGATTGCAACGACTTCAATATTTTTAAAGTCTTTTGCTGCGGCACGAAATGCCATCCGGCCAATACGACCAAAACCGTTAATACCTACTTTAATTGTCATTCTTTTCATTCCTTAAAAAACTATTTAGACATACCTCTAAAAACTAAGATCTTACTTTCTCATTGACTCCCGATATAGACTAGGAGAACAATCAAAACCGTAGTTTTTAAAGGTACTTTTGTTATTACCAAAAGTAATAATGACCAGTGAGCTTATACCCACTGGTCATCATATTTACTTCGCTTTAAAGCGTATCAAAAAAACTTAAACTGTTTCTTTAACAACTTTAACAACGTTTTCTACTGTGAAACCGAAGTGTTCCATCAATACGCCACCTGGTGCAGATTCACCAAATGTATCGATACCAACAACGCCGCCTTCTAGGCCAACATATTTGCGCCAGAAGTCAGTTACACCAGCTTCTACTGCAACACGTTTAACACCAGGTGTTAATACGCTATCTTTATATGCTTGGTCTTGACGATCAAACACGTTTGTAGATGGCATAGAAACAACGCTAGCATTAACGCCGTCAGCAGCTAATACTTCAGCTGCTTTAACCGCTAAATCAACTTCAGAACCAGTTGCGATAATGATTACATCAGCAGCGCCTTTAGCTTCTACTAATACATAAGCACCTTTACGCATACCATCGAAATCAGCAGTGTTGTGTGTACGACCAGCGATACCTTGGCGGCTTAAGATTAAGCTTGTAGGACCATCGTTACGTTCAACAGCACATGTCCATGCAACAGCAACCTCAACTGAATCTGAAGGGCGCCATACATCCATATTAGGGATGAAACGCATTGCAGATGTGTTTTCGATTGGTTGATGAGTTGGACCATCTTCACCTTGACCGATAGAGTCATGAGTAAGAACAGCCACTGTACGGATTTTCATCAATGCAGCCATGCGGAACGCACTTTTAGCATAGTCAGAGAACATGTGGAATGTGCCACCGAATGGAATTAAACCACCGTGTAAAGACATACCGTTCATGATTGCGTACATACCAAACTCACGTACACCGTAAGAGATGTAGTTACCTGGCTCTTTACCAGATACGTGTGTGAAGCTATCACAGCTTGTTAAGTTAGAACCTGTTAAGTCAGCAGAGCCGCCTAAGAATTCAGGTAATAACGGTGCGTAAGCAGCGATTGTTTTTTGTGATGCTTGACGAGAAGCTAATGTAGCGCCAGCTTCATTCGTTTCAGCAATATATGCATCTGTCGCTTCTTTCCAGTTTGCTGGTAAATCACCGGCCATGCGGCGTGTGAATTCAGCAGCTAACTCAGGGAACTCTTTAGCATATGCTTCAAATTTAGCATCCCAAGCAGCTTCTTTAGAAGCGCCTGCAGCTTTAGCATCCCAACCTTCGTAAACATCAGCAGGAATTTCAAATGGTGCAGAATCCCAGTTTAATTCTTTACGAACTAATGCGATTTCTTCATCACCTAATGCAGCACCATGACAGTCATGAGTACCAGATTTGTTTGGCGAACCAAAACCGATGATTGTTTTACAGCAGATCATTGAAGGTTTATCTTTAATAGATTTAGCTTCTACGATTGCAGCATTGATTGCATCAGCATCGTGACCATCAACAGATACAACATGCCATCCGTAAGCTTCAAAACGCTTAACAGTGTCATCTGTGTACCAACCATCAATGTGACCATCGATAGAGATGTTGTTGTCATCCCAGAATGCGATCAAGCTACCAAGACCCCATGTGCCAGCAAGTGCACATGCTTCATGAGAAATACCTTCCATCAAACAACCGTCGCCCAAGAACACATATGTGTTGTGGTTAACGATGTCATGGCCAGGTTTGTTGAATTGATCAGCCATTAA
>DAOUSV010000077.1 GCA_030627065.1 Piscirickettsiaceae bacterium
AATTGAACACTCCGAATGTTGGCGTTGAGATCATGTCTCCTCCAGGCATGGAAGAAATGACCAATCAATTGCAAGATATGTTTCAAAGCATGGGTTCGTCAAAGAAATCAACACGCAAACTCACTGTCGCCAAGGCATTACGCGCCCTAAGTGAAGAAGAAGCCGATAAACTTATTAATGAAGAAGATTTAAAGGCACAAGTCATCGATTCTGTTGAGCAAGATGGCATCGTGTTCTTAGATGAAATTGATAAAATCACCAATCGCAGTGAAGGTAGTGGTAGCGATGTATCTCGTGCCGGTGTGCAGCGTGATTTATTACCCTTAGTTGAAGGCAGCACTGTTTCGACTAAATATGGCATGTTAAAAACTGACCATATCCTCTTTATTGCTTCTGGTGCATTTCACCTTAGCAAGCCTTCTGATCTTATTCCTGAACTACAAGGTCGCCTACCGATTCGCGTTGAACTTGAAGCTTTAGGTGCTGATGAGTTTGTACGCATTTTAACGGAACCCGATGCCTCATTAACAGAGCAATATATTGCTTTATTATCAACCGAAGGTACTGAGCTATCCTTTACTAAAGAGGGTTTAAAACGCATTGCCGAGCTTGCCTGCCAAGTCAATGAGCAAACTGAAAACATTGGTGCGCGTCGCCTACATACTTTATTAGAGAAGCTATTAGAACAAGTATCTTTTAATACTGCTGATGATAATACGGGTGCAATGAGTATTGATGCTGATTACGTTAATGAACAATTATCTAATTTAGTTCAAGACGAAGATCTTTCGCGTTACATTCTTTAAAAAAGGCGTTATACAGTAATGGCAAATAATACACTTCCTTCCGGTATCACCTTACATCAGAAATCAAAAACGCTGGAACTGGTTTATGATGAAATTCATTACCATTTGCCTGCGGAATATTTACGCGTATATTCGCCTTCTGCGGAAGTTCGCGGTCATGGTCAAGGCCAAGAAGTATTGCAAACTAATAAGGAACAAGTGGGTATTAACCAGCTTGAACCTAGCGGTAATTATGCCTTGAAGATTTATTTTGATGATGGTCATGACAGCGGGCTGTTTACATGGGATTATTTGTACGAGCTAGCAACACAACAAGGTGAACACTGGCAAGATTACCTAAACCGTCTTGCAAAAGCAGGTTATCAACGCGCAGTAGATTAGGAGCTATACCGTGGAAGATAAAAACTCGACCCACTTTGGTTATAAAGAAGTACCCACCGAAGACAAAGCAAAACATGTAGCAGAGGTGTTTCATTCTGTTGCCGGCAAATATGATTTGATGAATGATCTGATGTCGATGGGTGTTCATCGTTTATGGAAACGCTTTACCATCCATACTAGCGGCGTGCGACGTGGTGCTAAAGTATTAGATATTGCCGGTGGCACAGGTGATCTGGCACTGAAGTTTTCTAAACTTGTTGGTAGTACCGGTCAGGTTATTTTGGCCGATATTAATGCCAGCATGCTCAATGTCGGTCGTGATCGCTTAATTGATGAAGGCATTACCGGCAATATTGATTATGTTCAAGCCAATGCCGAATGCCTGCCCTTCCCTGATAATACCTTTGATGTGATTACCATTGCCTTTGGCTTGCGTAATGTTACAGATAAAGATACCGCCTTGCGTTCTATGTTTCGTATTTTAAAGCCCGGTGGTCGCTTACTTATTTTAGAGTTTTCCAAACCTTCCGAGTGGCTCACTCCTATTTACGATACTTATTCGTTTAAGCTACTTCCTAAAATCGGCAAACTATTCTCAGGTGATGAAGATAGCTATCGTTATTTAGCTGAATCTATCCGCATGCATCCCGACCAAGACACCATGAAACAAATGATGGTTGATGCTGGGTTTGAGCGATGTGATTATCATAATATGTCAGCAGGTATAGTAGCCCTGCATAGTGGTTATAAGTTTTGAGCACCCTACTAAAACCTTTTGAACTGGCGCTCAATGCCGCTTTAGCTCAAGATCCAGAAACACAGGCTAAACTTGACCTGTTTGACCAACGTAGCATTGCCATCCATATTAAAGACCTTAATCAGCAGATCACCGTTCATATTGATCAACAACAACTTCATCTCAAGTCTAATTCTGAACAAACTGCCGATCTCACTATCACCGCCAATGCACTGACTTTAGCCAAATTAGGTAGTCAGCCTGATAGTTTGTTCTCCTCTGATATTGATATTCACGGTGATGTACAATTTGCTAAACAACTACGTGACTTATTAGAAGGCTTTGATTTTGATTGGGAAGCTCAACTTGCCCGTATTACTGGTGATACTCTCGCCTACCCGATTGCACATGGCTTAAGACAAGCTGCTAGCTGGGTTAAAAACACCCATCAATCAATGCAGCTAAATACTGCTGAATATTTAAAAGAAGAAATTCGTATTCTGCCCGATCCCTCGCAAATCAAAGACTATATGACGGATATTGACACATTACGTGCTGACTTTGATCGACTTGAAGCACGTATTAACCGCTTACTAAGGTAATAATCCATGCAGTTTCGCCAATTATTTCGCCTAATTCAGATCAACCATGTATTGGCAAAGCATCGCCTAGATGAATTTATTCAAGCGACACACTTACTGCGCCCGCTACGTTTTTTTAGCTATTTATCTCCTTATCGTTGGACACATTCTACTGATACGCCTCGTGCCGAACGACTCCGCTTAGCCTTAGAAGAACTTGGCCCTATTTTTGTTAAATTTGGTCAAATATTATCAACCCGTCGTGACTTGTTGCCTGATGATATTGCTGATTCTCTGGCCTTATTACAAGACAAAGTAACGCCCTTTGCTAACGATGAAGCCTTAGCACTCATTCAACAAGCTTATGGCGACCAAGATTTAGACTCTCTTTTTAAGCATATTGATGAGCAGCCGCTTGCTTCTGCCTCTATCGCACAAGTCCATGCAGCAACCTTGCTCGATGGTAGCGAAGTTATAATTAAAGTACTCCGCCCCAATATTAAACAACAAATTCAACGCGATGTTGCTCTACTCCAAACTATTGCTAGTTTAGCCGAGCGTTTTTGGGTCGATGGCAGACGCTTACGCCCCAAAGCGGTGGTTGCTGAGCTCGAAAAAAATCTATTTGATGAACTCGATATGATGCGTGAAGCGGCCTCGGCCTCGCAACTTCGTCGTAATTTTGAAGATTCTAACCTACTCTATGTACCCGAAATAAATTGGGCGCTGACCAAAACAGACTTATTAGTACAAGAACGCATTTACGGTATTCCTATTGGTGATATTGCTCAATTAAAAGCCAATAACGTTAATTTGCAAAAACTCGCTGAAAGCGGCGTAGAGATCTTCTTCACCCAAGCCTTTAAACACGGCTTCTTTCATGCGGATATGCATCCAGGTAATATCATGGTTGATATTAACGACCCAGAAAACCCACATTATATTGCCGTTGATTTTGGCATTATGGGGACGTTATCACCCAATGATCAAAGTTATCTAGCAGACAACTTCCTCGCCTTTTTTAATAATGATTATCGTAAAGTTGCTGAATTACATGTGCAATCTGGTTGGGTTCCTGCCGATACTCGGATTGAAGAGTTTGAAGCCGCCATACGCAGTGTCTGTGAGCCTATTTTTGCCAAACCCTTAAATGAAATTTCTTTTGGCCAAGTATTACTCCGTTTATTCCAAACAGCACGACGCTTTAATATGGAAGTGCAGCCACAACTAGTTCTATTACAAAAGACCTTACTTAATATAGAAGGCCTTGGTCGTCAGCTTTATCCTGAACTCGATCTATGGAAAACAGCCAAACCTATCTTAGAACAGTGGATGCAAGAGAAAATGGGCTGGCAGGCCGCTCTGAATAACTTTAAAAGTGAAATGCCTAATTGGGCTGAAACTATTCCCCAATTACCACGATTACTACATGATCTTGGTCAACAGGCACAAGAAGGTAAACTTAAACTTCAGTTATCATCAGATGATCTCAAACAGCTTAAACAAGAAATTAAAAACTCTAGCTATCGTAGTGCGGCGGCCATTAGTGGTGCTGCTTTTGTGATCGGAGCCGCAGTTATAAAAGGTTTAGACGGCTATACTCCATCAATGATTGCCGGCATGCCGGTGCTAAGTTGGTTTTTTGGACTGTGGGGCGTTATCCTGCTTTATAATAGCTTAAGTAAATAGAATAAGGATTACATTTAAAATGTCATTAGAAATAACTCAATTATTTGACCAAATTGATAATGTACCACAGGTTCCTGAACTGGTTAAAAAGCTATTATCTCAAGTGAATGATCCTACTATTGATATTGCTTCTATTGCCACGAATATTGAGCAAGAACAAAGCCTTTCATTAAAAATATTACGTGCAGTAAACTCCTCCTACTACGCATTGCCTAGAAAAGTAGGCTCCATCAATCAAGCACTCGTTATTCTCGGCATGGATGAACTGAAAAAACTTATTCTTGTCTCTAGCCTCGTTAATGCTATCCCCAATATTCCAGGTATTGATATAGAAGATTTTTGGATCGACAACTTCCGCACCGCAACGTATTCGAAATGGATAGCCGAAAAAGCGGGGATTGAATTTAGTGATATGATTTTCACTGCGGGCCTAATTAATGGCTTAGGTAACATTCTTATTCATCTTGCAGATTCCGATTCTGCTGAAGATATTATGCAATTAGTAGAAGGTGGGCTTCTACGCTATAAAGCAGAGCGACAATACTTAGGCTTTACCAGTCAAGAAGCCAGTGCTGCTTTATGTCGTCTATGGCATTTTTCTGAAGACTTAACAGATACCGTAGCTAAATCAAGTTACCCTCTTAATTTTGAGCAAATATCATTACCTGCTTGCGCCGTATTTATCGCTCGATATATTAGTGAATCAAACTACAGTGAAAAAACAGATGAAGAAAAAATTGCTGAGTTTCCTCGTGAGGAATGGAAAGCTCTAGGGCTCAATGAACAAGATATTACTGAAAACATGCTTACTCTTCTTGATCTAGAAACAGGGCTTGAAGGATTATTAGATTAAGCCTCCCCATTAAATAAAGAAAATTTAAACACTATGTATAAATATATCCTTGCCTTTGCAGGCTACTACTTTCTAGGCTTCTTCGGTGCCTTTATCGGCTACTTTTTTGGAAGCAGTATTGATCGTGCTAAAGATTACGGTATAGGAGGTATTAATCCTCTTAGTAATGCTCATCGCCAAGAGATCTTCCTCGAAACCGTGTTTGTACTAATGGGTAAACTCGCTAAAGCCGATGGCCATATTTCAAAAGATGAAATAAGCCATGTTGAAACCTTTATGCAAAAAATGGGCATGGCATCTGAACATAAAAAAATAGCCATTGAACAGTTCAAGCGTGGCTCAAGCACAGACTTTGACATTGACCCCGCTCTAGATCAATTCATGTCAGCTTGTGGTAACACTCTCAACTTAAAACAAGTGCTGTTGATGTATCTATTAGTCATGGCACTTTCAGATGGAAAAATTGATTCTGCCGAACAAGATATGCTGGAACATATCTCAATTCGCTTAGGTTATAGCCGTGCAGAGTTTAATCAAATGCTTGAAATGGTACTTAACCAATCTCATTTCTCTGGTGGAAAAGCTCATTCAGCCTCAGCACTAGAAGATGCTTATAAAGCATTAGGTGTCACTAAAGATAATACCGATCAAGAAATTAAACGTGCTTACCGAAAACTAATCAGCCAATATCACCCCGATAAACTAATCGGACAAGGCTTACCTGAAGATATGATTGCCGTTGCTACTGAGCAAGCTAAAGAAATTCAGGTGGCTTATGATTTGATTAAGAAGCAAAGACAAAGTAAGTAAGGCTTTAGCAATAAATTCCACCACCGAGAACACGAAGTTTTCTATTTATTTTACTCTGAGATCTCCGTGTCTCGGTGGTAAATTCTAACTATTAAAACAAACCACTAATCTCACCGGCGTCATTAACATCAATGCGTTCACTCGCTGGTACTTTCGGTAAGCCGGGCATAGTCATAATATCTCCACATAAGACGACAATGAATTCTGCGCCGCGTGACAATCGCACATCACGCACGGTGATGGTGTGACCTGATACTGAGCCTAGCAATGAGGCATCACCACTGAATGAATACGGTGTTTTTGCCATACATACCGGTACATGGCTGTGAGTTTCACTAAATTTCGCGAGTTTGGCTAAGGTTTTGTTATCAATAGTCACGTCTTTAGCACCATATATTTTTGTGGCTACAGCGGTAATCTTATCTAATAGCGGTTCTTCATCTTCATAGAGGAATTGGCATTCAGCTTGTGACTCGTCCAACATAGTCACCACGGCTTGCGCTAGCTCTTCTGCACCTGCACCGCCTTCTGCCCAATGTTTAGCGACAATGGCTTTTGCTCCTAACGATTCAACAGTTGTTTTGATAAGGTTAATTTCAGCATCGCTATCTTGATCAAAATGATTAATGGCGACAATACAGGGTAGACCGAACTGTTCTTGCATATTGCTTAGGTGGCGTTTTAGGTTTTCCATGCCTTTTTCTAGTGCAGCTAGGTTTTCACTAGCTAGCTCTTTAAGGACGATGCCTCCATGATATTTTAATGCTTTAACCGTGGCGACAATCACTGCCATATCAGGTTTAATATCTGATTTTCGGCATTTAATATCTATAAACTTTTCAGCACCTAAATCAGCACCAAAACCTGCTTCGGTCACGACATAATCAGTTAGTTTAAGCGCCATTTTAGTGGCAATAACTGAGTTACAACCATGGGCAATATTGGCAAAAGGACCACCATGAACAAAGGCTGGATTATTTTCTAGGGTTTGTACTAAATTCGGTTTTAAGGCTTCTTTTAATAAGGCTGCCAT
>DAOUSV010000182.1 GCA_030627065.1 Piscirickettsiaceae bacterium
CTGAATTTCATGCGCTTGCTTACCGAAGGTATACCACAGCTGAAATGCCACCGATGCACTAATCACCAATAAGACAAAGCCACCTAAACTACGTGTTTGATAGCGACGTTCATAAAATAAATACAGTAATGCAGTGATTACTGAAAATAGGATAAAGACTTCGTATAAATTACTAACAGGAATATGACCGACATCCGGACTAATTAAATACGATTCACGCCAACGTACCATTAAGCCAATCATACCCATTGTAGCGGCAGACCATGTTAAGGCACTGCCCACCTTTTCACTAAAGTCTGAACGAAGAAATAAGCCCGAAAAATAAGCCACAGTTGCCATCACAAACAAAGCACTCATCCACATAAAGGCAGACTGACTGGCTAATATATAGTTCAAAAAGAAGTTAGTTCCACCAAGTTCTAGTTCAGAACCATAAATTTGTATTGCTAATAAACTTAGTATGGCAACAACAATGGTGTGTCGACGAAAACCTGACCAGTTTTGACCTAATAATGCCAAACAAATCGCCGTAAAGCCGACAATGGTAATCTCATAGTAATCCATGCTTTCTATATACAATCCTAATAAAGCAATGGCGGCGAATACCATTAAAATACGCCAGCCCCACTGCATTAAAGGTGAGCTTGTTTCAGTATTTAGTCTACCTACTGGATTTGTCATTGGTTACTCTTCATTATAAGTTTATTTATCTTTAGATTATAAGAACGCTAAACAGAGCTAGAGTTCCCACTTTGTTGTTTTAATTTATCTGCTACTTCACTAAAGAACAGGTCAAATTCACGTGGGTTTCGATTGCTCATGCCTGATAATACAATAGTTGTACCAACACCCACACCCTGAGCATTCACTAGTAGCCATAATCGACGCTGAGGCAAGTAGAACAATAAGAACACACCAGCAATTAATAAGGCACAGCCGAAGTAGACTGTTGGCTTGCCAGGGAACCGAGCGATCTGCAATCCGCTTGCTTCGACATGGTCATAATCAGTTAATGATAAAAATACTGGTGAACCATAGCGTGATAAACTGCCCATTGCATCAACTGAATCTTGCAAAAACACCAACTGACGCTCTTTGTCATATCCAGCTAAAGACTCCGATAAATCATCAAAATAAATTCGAGCTAACATTTCATGTAACATCGATAAATAGGCTGAACCGAGCGTGTCACGATCTGCATCTGGAATGCTAGTTTCAACAAATCGGTTAACCTCATCAAAGCCACCATCTACAAACATATTAACTAAGCCGACCAGTGAACCTTGCAAGCTGTTTTCTAATTGCTCATCAACATCATCCACGGCTGATAGTGTTTCTTTCATCATGTCATGCGCTGCGGCATCAACAAGCTCGTTATTGTGTAACAATGTTCGTAAGTGACTAAAGGCTGTTAAGCTACTCTCAGCATCAAGAGGAAGGTATAAATAACCGAACTCTTCTGCAGGACTATTTCGTACACCGCTCAAAAAGTATTCACGGCCATTTCTAGGAATAGGCAACATATAGTTGAAAAACTCTCGGGCCTCTCCAGAATCAGTTCGTAATTTAAAACTGATACTCGGGCCAAAGTTTCTTAAATTATCAGGATCCTCATCTGTCGGATCTGGATTAATATTAAACGCACGAAATGCATTCATTTCTAAGCGCAGGTTTTTATCACCCCAATGCATTTGTCTATTTTCAAACACCTTGGTGTCGAAAGTAACAACATCACTACCGGCCTGCTTGCTCAAAGGGAATATATCAATGGTAAGCCCTGTTCCACCATCGCTAAAGCTTGCTTGATATATCGCATAGCCTTTATAAAACAAGGGATGATTAACCGCAATCGTACTGGCAAGTGGTTCAGCCAAATCATCATCATGTATCAATAAGTCAGTTTCAAATGATTTAGGTTGCCCAGTTGCATAATGTTCAATTCGAAAGTCTTTTACTTCTATAGTAAAAGGTAAGTCTTGTACTAAATAGCCATCACGCATTCCTAAAAAAGCAACATTTGATGTCCGACCTTCTGGAATGTTAACACTCGCTCTAAATGCATGATTACCCGCCGGCAAACGACTTTCAGACGGTATCTCGCTCACGGGAATATCGCGCGTTTCAATTTTTATATTACCTTGCCACTCTGCAAATTTTAATGGCAAATTACTATCGACCAATCCGCCTAAACAAATAATAATAATGGCTAAGTGTGTGAAGATATAACCCAAGCGGTTCATGCCGCCTCGCATGGCTGCGATAATTGTTTTTCCTTCCTCTTTTTCTATTCGCTTAAGACGAAAGCCTTGTTGAGAAAGTTCTGTTTCTATACTATCAATACTCTTTTCAGCAGAGTAAGTACTATCCCACTGCTGACTATGGCGCATTGCTCGTAATGATTTTTCTTGGATCTGCGTACGTAAATTCCACATATCACGCAGCATTGCCGGCGTATTGCGAATCACGCAAACAGATGTTGAGATAACAAGTAATGTCAAAATAGCCAAAAACCACAAAGCACTATAAACATCATATAAGCCTGCTGATTCAAACAACTCGAACCAGAATGGGCCAAACTTCATAATATAATCGGTATAAGGTTGATTTTGCTGAAGAACCGTACCAATTACCGATGCAACGGCAAGCGTTAGCAATAAGGTAATGGCTAAATCCATTGAACCTAGAAATAGGAAAAGGCGCTGACCTAATGTATAGCGAGAAACGGGAGTTTTACGATCATCAGACATAGAAGATAAACCATGTGTAATCAGCACGGGAGAAATGCTGTGAATAAAAAAGCCGCATAGCCAAAACTATGCGGCTTTCAGAATGTTATCGGTATTAGTGCAAGCCAGCAATAAATGCAGAGACAGCTTTAATTTCATCATCTGTCATCTTTTTAGCTATATCCTGCATCATACTGTTTGGATCATTATCACGACTACCATCTGCAAAGGCATTTAGCTGTGTTGTAGTATAAGAAGCATATTGCCCTGATAATGCAGGCCATTTTGCAGCAGGAACGCCAGCACCGGTAGGTCCGTGACATGCCATACACGCTGGAACACCCGACTCTTTATTGCCTCCGCGGTATAAGGCTTGACCTGCTTCAACTAGTTCTTCAGATACTGCGCCAGGTGTGCTTTTCTTCGATGCGAAATACGCCGACAAATCAGCAATATCTTGGTCACTTAATCCAGCAACCATCGGTGCCATC
>DAOUSV010000136.1 GCA_030627065.1 Piscirickettsiaceae bacterium
CATATCATCTTCAATCAAGGAGTAAATGGATTGAATATCCACAGCAATTAGATCTTCCTATATAATGAGGGTTCGAAAAGCGTGTACTTTCTCATGCAGGGCGATGAATCGCAAATATTTTACGATATTGTAATAAGAGATTTGATCTCTTTCGCGAAAGGGGATAGAATTGCCGGTCTTTTGATGGGTTAGGCCCACCAATAAACTTATTTCATAATTATTTTGGAGACAGCGATGTACGCTATTGTCGCGACTGGTGGTAAACAATACCGCGTTAAAGAAGGCGAAACACTTCGAGTAGAGAAGTTGTTTGCAGATGCTGGTGACTCGGTTGAATTAGATAAAGTTTTATTAGTTGGTGAAGGTAGCGATATTAAAATCGGTGCACCTTACCTTGATGGCGCAAAAGTAACTGCAACAGTGACTGCAAATGGTCGTGGCGATAAAGTTAAAATCGTTAAGTTCCGTCGTCGTAAACATTCACGTAGACAAGCGGGCCACCGTCAGTCTTACACTGAAATCCAAATCACAGGCATTAGTGCTTAAGATTTCCGAACACAAGAGGATTTAGAAATGGCTCATAAGAAAGCAGGTGGTAGTACTAGAAACGGACGTGATTCGGAATCGAAACGTCTTGGTGTTAAACGCTACGGTGGTGAAGCAGTGCTAGGCGGTAATATTCTTATCCGTCAACGTGGTACACGTGTTCACGCTGGTCGTAATGTTGGTCTTGGTAAAGATCACACTTTGTTTGCGAAAGCAGACGGTAAGGTTTTGTTTGAGACTAAAGGTCCAAAGAACCGTACATTTATTAGTGTAATTACAGACTAAATAAATATGTGAAGCCCATAACATGGGGCGACGCAGTTAAAAGAGCCTCGCGATGCGGGGCTTTTTTGTTTCTGAATATTAATTTATGATAGATATTCAGCATACAGGTTAAAGAAAAATGAAATTTGTAGATGAAGCACAAATCAGAGTAGTTGCAGGCGGCGGTGGTAATGGTTGTCTTAGTTTTCGCCGTGAAAAATATATTCCCTTTGGCGGCCCCGATGGTGGTGATGGCGGTGATGGTGGTGACTTGTATCTGATTGCAGATAAACAAGTAAACACCTTGATTGACCTCCGTTATAAGCGACATTATAAAGCTGAGCGCGGTGAACATGGTCAAGGGAAACTTTGTAGTGGTGCGCGTGGTGAGGATCTTCTGATCAAAGTACCTGTCGGTACTGAAGCGTGGGATGAAGATACCGATGAGTTGATTGGTGACCTAGCGAAAGAAGGCGAAAAGCTACTTGTTGCAAAAGGTGGTTGGCATGGTTTGGGCAATGCCCGTTATAAATCAAGTACTAACCGTGCACCGAGACAAACATCGAGTGGTACATCAGGGGAAGAGCGAAGCTTACGCCTTGAAATGAAATTGTTGGCTGATGTTGGTTTGTTAGGATTGCCTAATGCCGGTAAATCGACCTTTATTCGTCAAGTGTCAGCAGCGCAACCTAAAGTCGCAGACTATCCATTCACAACCTTATACCCAAATTTGGGTGTGGTAACGATGAAAGATGTGCGCAGTTTTGTGATTGCAGACGTACCTGGCTTAGTTGAAGGTGCGGCAGATGGCGCAGGTTTAGGTATACAGTTCTTACGTCATTTAACCAGAACACGGTTATTGTTGCATATGGTTGATATGGCGCCAGCAGATGTGAAACAAGATCCTGTTGAAAGCGTGAGAATCATTAATAAAGAGTTAGAGAAATACAGTGATGCCTTGGGTAGCCAAGATCAGTGGTTAGTTCTGAATAAAATGGATTTAGTACCAGAAGATCTTCGTGATGAACTCTGTCAAGATGTGATTGATCAGTTAGATTGGAAAGGAAAAGTATTCCGAGTTAGCGGCCAGTCAGGTGAAGATTGTGATCAGTTATGTACTGAGATCATGAGCTATCTTGATGATCTGAATGAAGCTGAACAGGCTAAAAAAGATGAAGAACAAGCAGCCTTAAAAGCTGAACTAGCAAAGGATTAAATGTGACAAACCCTCACCAACAACTTGTTAATACCAAACGTTGGGTTATTAAAATCGGTAGCGCGCTACTGACTAAAGTCGGAGAGGGCTTAGATCTTGATCGTATTCGCTGGTTAAGTGGTGAGATTGCTGAATTGCGTTCTCAAGGTAAAGAAATTGTTTTAGTGACGTCGGGATCAGTGGCTGCTGGAATGCAAAAGCTAGGCTGGACCACGCGTCCAGCGGCCTTACATCAATTACAAGCTGCGGCAAGTATCGGTCAAATGGATTTAATTCAGGCCTATGCATCAGAATGTAGTAAGCATGATATTTTGACTGCGCAGATCTTATTAACACACTCGGACTTATCTGATCGTGAACGTTATTTAAATGCGCGCAGTGCATTACATAGTTTATTAGAGTTAGGGGCATTACCTGTTGTTAATGAGAATGACACTATAGCAACGGATGAAATTCGCTTTGGTGATAATGATACTTTGGCGGCAATGACCGCTAATTTAGTCGAAGCAGATGTATTGGTCATTTTGACTGATCAAGATGGCTTATTTGACTCAGATCCAAGAGAAAACCCCGAAGCAAAACTAATAGCCGCCTCTGCCGCAAGTAATCCTGAGCTTGATAATATGGCCGGTGAAGGTAGTGGTACTTTAGGTCGTGGCGGTATGGCGACAAAATTATCAGCAGCGCGTCGGGCAGCACGATCCGGTGCGGCAACAGTCATTTTGTCGGGTAAAGAGCCTGAGAACTTACGTTATCTTGCTGCCGGAGCGGCTGTCGGTACTTTGCTATGGCCAGATGATGAGCCAATAACTGCACGTCAGCAGTGGCTGATGGGTCATATTCCAAAAGGGCGTGTCGTTTTAGATACTGGTGCAGTTGATGTGGTTCGTCAGCAAGGTTCTAGTATTTTACCTATTGGTGTGAACTTGGTTGAAGGTATATTCTCTCGAGGTGAACTTGTTGTCTGTGTCGATAAGCAAGGTCGAGAAGTTGCTCGAGGATTAGTGAACTATAATATTGATGAAGCCGGGAAAATTATTGGGCATGCTAGTAATGAGATAGAATCATTATTGGGCTATGTTGATGAGCCAGAACTAATACATCGTGATAATTTAGTTATTACCGATTAGGGAATTAAATAACACAAATAGCAGACATAAAAAAACCGGCATAAGCCGGTTTTTTTATAAAGCGATAAACGCTTAAATATTACAGTGCGCGAACAGCGTTGTTCAAACGACTTTTGCTACGTGCTGCGGAATTTTTGTGAATGATGCCTTTACGAGCCATTTTATCAAGGTGTGGAACAGCAGCTTGAAACGCAACAGTTGCTTGTTCTTTATCGCCAGCAGTAATTGCTGCATCTAGCTTTTTAAGGCTGGTGCGCATTGCTGAGCGTTGACTTGCGTTAAGTTGACGGCTTTGTTCTGCCTGACGAGCGCGTTTTTTTGCTTGTGCTGAGTTTGCCAATGTACTTCTCCGATGTAACTAATCTAGTAATGAACCGGACATTATCCTGATTTAAGGATTAAATGTCAAAGGAATATATGAAGTTAAAGTGCTATGATATCAAAATGGTTTAGTTTGGGACATGAATGAATGAAGATTATTACTGCTAATGTGAATGGTATCCGGGCTGCAGGGCGTAAAGGTTTCTTTGATTGGGTTCAAAAGCAGCAAGCGGATGTTGTTTGTATTCAAGAAACAAAAGCCCAAATTGATCAGCTAAGTGATGCGCTTTATCATCCAGAAGGTTATCACTGCTTTTATCATGATGCACAAAAGAAAGGATATAGCGGTGTTGCCTTATATTGCCGTCAACAGCCTGATGAAGTGATTGTTGGTATGGGGGATGATGAGTTTGATTCGGAAGGACGCTATATAGAGGCCAAGTTTGGTAATTTAAGTGTTATTTCACTTTATATGCCATCGGGCTCTGCTAAAGCCGAGCGACAGTTATTCAAATATCGCTGTATGGATCATATGATGAGTAAGATGGAGGAGATGAAAGCCTCGGAACGTGATTATATTGTGACCGGTGATTGGAATATTGCCCATAAAAATGAAGATATTCGCAATTGGAAAGGCAATTTGAAAAATTCTGGTTTTTTACCGGAAGAGCGTGAGTGGTTAGATACTTTATTTGATGATGTCGGTTTTATTGATGCGTTTCGTGAAATAGAGCAGGAAGAGCATAAATATACATGGTGGTCTAACCGCGGTCAGGCGCGTGCGAATAATGTTGGCTGGCGCATTGATTATCATATTCTATCACCAAGCTTGAAGGGCAAAGTACAAACAACTGAAATTTATCGGGACGAAAGTTATTCAGATCATGCACCTTTAATTATTGATTACGATTACACAATAACAACATCATGAGTGATACCGTCCAAAGAAAAACATGGTTAGAAACAATTGCGGCCTTTAAACATCGGCGCGTTATCACCATGCTGTTTTTTGGACTCTCAGCCGGCTTACCAATATTACTTATATTTTCATCGCTCAGCTTATGGTTACGAGAAGCGGGCATTGAACGTTCCGCCGTTACATACTTTAGCTGGGCGGCATTAGGCTATTCCTTCAAGTTTATCTGGGCACCGCTGGTTGATAAATTACCCTTGCCGATACTAACGCGTTGGCTAGGCCGTCGTAGAGCGTGGCTTCTGTTGTCGCAAGTGATGATCGCAGTGGCAATCATTATGATGGCAATGGTTGATCCTGCAACAAATAGATTAACCATGATGGCGGTTGCCGCAGTGCTACTCGGCTTTTCATCGGCAACGCAAGATATTGTGATTGATGCCTATCGA
>DAOUSV010000192.1 GCA_030627065.1 Piscirickettsiaceae bacterium
AAATATTTTATGCAAGTATTTGCTCCTAGCTGCGGGCTTTCTTTGGATGTATTAATGGAAAAAACAGCGAATATTGTTTTAGATAATAAGGCTTAATCACAACCGAATTTAAAAATAAAAGTGTGATTAAATATCAAACCAATACTGAATATAGAGTAGATAACAGCTCATAATTAAGGATATTATTAATGTATAAGTCAGCACAACAAATTATCTATTCCGCATCGGATCTTATTGTCTATATGCAATCTCCCTTTGCTTCTTGGATGGCTAGGCAGCAAATTGAAAACCCTGATGCACTGGTTGGCATAGAAAAAGATCAAGATGAAATGATGGGTTTGTTGGCTGATAAAGGTAATACCCATGAAAAAGACTTTTTAACGCACTTAATTGAAGAGCAAGGCGCTGATAATGTCGCCGTTATATCAGATGATCGACGCATAGCGGCGGGGGCTACTCAAGAAGCGATGAAAAAAGGTTATCCGTATATCTTTCAGGCCTATTTACAGAGAGATAATTTTGCAGGATTTGCTGATTTTCTGATACGCCGAGAGGGTAAATCTGACTTAGGTGATTATTATTACGAAGCGTGGGATACCAAACTATCCTTATCAGTAAAACCTTATTTTTTAATTCAATTATGCTGCTATAGCTGGATGTTAGAGATTATTCAGGGCGTGCGCCCAGAAGAAGCCGTCGTTGTATTAGGCAATAACGAGGAGCAGCGGTTTCGTATAGCCGCTTATGACAGTTATTTCCAAAGTTTAAAACAACAATTTATTACAGTACAGCAGGACTTCATGGGAGATCAATCTACTTTACCCGATCCTGCCTTATCGACTAATCATGGCGCATGGGGAAGCTATGCTAAACAGCTACTGGAGCAATCTGATAGCTTGGCGGTAGTGGCTAATATGCGTATCACACAGATAAAGAAATTGCGTTCTGTGGGCATAAGCACCTTGTCTGCATTGGCGACGACCACGCAATCACATATTAAAGGTATGACAGCTGAAGCCTTCGATAAAATCAAAGCACAGGCGGCGATACAACTAGAATCAAGAGGCTTAGAGACACCAAAATTCAAAGTCTTAATAGAAGATAATGGCAAAGGTTTATCAGCTTTACCCCCTGCATCACCCTTAGATATATTTTTTGATATAGAAGGGCATCCTTTAGAAGAAGGTGGCTTAGAATATTTATGGGGAGTGAGTTACCATGATAAACAAGCAGCGCAAGGCAAGGAATACGCCTTCAAGGACTGGTGGGGGCATAACCAAGAACAAGAAAAACAAGCTTTTGAAGGTTTTATTGACTGGTCTTACCAACGCTGGAAACAAGACTCAGCATTGCATATTTACCACTATGCAAGCTATGAAATTACAGCAATCCGCAAACTATCAACACGCTATCAAACACGGCTACTGGAAACTGCTGAACTATTAAAACATCATGTCTTCATTGATTTGTATAAGCTTGTTAAAGGCGGCCTATTAATTGGTGAGCCAAAGTATTCAATTAAAAATGTTGAGCATCTTTATCGAGGAAAACGAACCACCGATGTAGCAAATGGTAGTGAATCTATCGTTTTTTATGAGCATTGGCGAGAAAATGGCGGTGTAGAGCAGTGGTCTCAACATGATAATGGACATAGAAGCTGGTTAGCTGAACCTGATAAATTTGATTGGCCTGCATGGCCCGATCTAAACGATATTAGGGATTACAATATTGATGATTGTGAATCAACCTTAGAGCTAGTGGACTGGTTAAGAAAACAGCAAAGCCAATCAGCTATTCAGTATAGTGCGCCAATAGAAGATGATAGTCAGGAAGACCTTGAAAAAACTGAACAACAATTAAGAAATGCAAAAAAACGTCAAGCATTAGTTGATAGACAACAGGCATTAATTACACGATTTGAGTCAGATGAACAACTAAAAAATGACCCTAAAGCAGAGCTATTAATCTCATTGCTACACTTCTATGATCGCGAAAGAAAACCACAAATATGGGCGTATTTTGATCGCTTAGAAAAGTCAGAAGACGAACTATTTGACGATGATACCGTGGTGCAAGATATAAGCATTGTGGAAACAGAATTAGAAGACAATAAATTACACTGTACTGCGACATATCACCGAGAACAACCTGTTCGCACTGATAAAATCAGCTCTGCGACACTACAAGGCAGTGAAGCCAAAGTAAGCAATATTAAATTCTCAGATCTTAATGAGCAGCAAGGTGAAATTAGTTTCACGATCAAAACGGAAAGTGAAGAAGCATTACAGCAATC
>DAOUSV010000015.1 GCA_030627065.1 Piscirickettsiaceae bacterium
GTAAATGAGGGTGTTTTTTCATTATGGAAGGGACAACAGGCGTGAAGATTCTTGCCCGCTTTTTTAAGAGGCACACGCGCATCAACAATATCGACAATATCAACGCGTGTTAATAAATCATCAATAAATTGAGGGGGAATATGACCGGCCATGACCTAAGTCATTAACCGGTTTATATTTTGTACAATCAACTTGCCGACTATTAGACGTGGCAAGTACATTGTTTTACGCAGTCAATGCCGCCTTAACAAGACCACTAACGGGCCCCATATCAGCACGCCCTTGTAACTTAGGTCGTAAAATAGTCATTACGCTTCCCATGTCACGAGGACCTGTCGCACCTGATTCTGCAATTGCATCAGCAATTGCTTTTGCAATGTCATCGTCGCTCATTGCTTCAGGCATGAATTCAGCAATAATTGCTAATTCTGCAATTTCAATTTCAGCTAAGTCATTTCTTCCAGCATCTTCAAACTGGCTTAAAGAGTCACGGCGTTGCTTACACATCTTAGTTAAGATGGTAATAATACCGTCATCATCAAGATCTTCTCGATTATCAATTTCGAACTGCTTAATTGCGGCAGTGATTTGACGTAGTACGGCAAGACGATCACGATCTTTTGCGCGCATTGCGGTCTTGACGTGATCTTGAATAGTGACCTTTAAAGGACTAGATTCAGCAGGCATAAATACAGTCTTTCTTAGTACATGCGAACGCGACGAGCGCTTTCACGAGATACTTTCTTTTGGTGACGTTTAACAGCCGCTGCAGCAGCGCGTTTGCGTACTGTAGTTGGCTTTTCGTATTGTTGACGTTCGCGAGCTTCTGCTACTGTGCCGGCTTTTTCACATGCACGTTTGAAGCGACGTAAAGCGATATCAAATGGTTCGTTTTCTTTTAAGCGTACTGAAGGCATTAATAATTCCTAAACAAATTTCTATGGAAAAGCCCTTAATTGTACGAAACTTACATGGTAAAGATCAACTTCTTTCTAAAAGAAGAAGTCTAAGTAACCTGAATTAGTCTATTTCCGTATAATATGGAAGTATCAAATTACGTGTTGGAACTACCAAATATGCGAGTACTGGGCATTGAATCTTCCTGTGATGAAACAGGCATTGCAATCTATGATAGCGAAAAAGGCTTGTTAGCACACGCGCTTTATAGTCAAGTCGCCATGCATGCTGAATATGGCGGTGTGGTGCCGGAATTGGCTTCTCGTGATCATATTCGTAAAACACTGCCCCTTATTGATGAAGTACTGAACAAGGCCAAGCTTAAGCGCTCAGATATTGATGCTATTGCGTATACAGCCGGCCCTGGTCTTGTTGGCGCATTATTAGTCGGCGCGGCAATTGGTCGTAGTCTTGCGTGGGCGCTTGATATCCCCGCTTTAGCAATCAATCATATGGAAGGGCATTTACTGTCACCATTACTTGAAGAAAAACCACCTGAGTTTCCGTTTGTTTCATTACTTGTGTCTGGTGGACATACTTTATTAGTCGATGTACAAGGTATTGGGCAATATAGTTTACTTGGCGAATCTATTGATGATGCTGTGGGTGAAGCATTTGATAAAACAGCGAAAATGTTAGGTTTAGATTATCCTGGCGGCCCGATTCTAGCGAAATTAGCGGAAAAAGGAGCGGCTGATAGATATCTTTTTCCACGTCCCATGACGAATCGACCAGGTTTAGACTTCAGCTTTAGCGGCTTAAAAACATCTGCCATGAATACATGGCGGAAAAGTGAACAAACAGATCAAGATCAAGCCGATGTTGCGCTTGCCTTTCAAACGGCAGCCGTTGAAACCTTAGCCATTAAATGTAAACGTGCATTGAAAGAAACTGGGCATAAAACATTGGTTGTTGCAGGAGGCGTAAGCGCCAACACAGCATTACGAACTCGTTTAGATGCTATGCCTCATATTGATGTTTACTATCCCCGTCCGGAGTTTTGTAGTGATAATGGCGCAATGATTGCGTTTGCTGGTGCAATGCGTGAATCAGCAATGGTCAAACAAGATGCTCCTACGTTTTCAGCACGACCACGCTGGCCGTTAGATGAGCTAAGCGCGCCTTAATGCTCACTACCACATCAAATCATCAGGGATCTCATAGTCAGCATAAGGATCATTTTCATCGGTTGCTTGTTCTGCCTGTGAGCGAACCACTAATGCTGGTAATCGGCTTTCTATTCTTTCAGCAATTTTATCGGGAATAAGTGCGTAACTGTCACCGGTTACTGCAATTGCCAAATAGCCTTGCATTAGTTCTTTTTGTTGCTCGGAGCTGACATAAAGCTTTTTAATCTTATTGTCATAGCTAAAGTTATAAGCAATCTCTGCTTCTTTCGGGATCTTGATGCTGTGCTTATCAATGATTTGACCCACTTCTGCAACTAATGCCTTTTCAGCTTGTTCGGCATCACGCTGTTTATTCAACTCCAAATCACGTTGCTGCTTTTCACGTGCCGTTTGCTCAATTTTCTGCTGCATGCCATCTGTTTGCACTTCTTTGCCAGATTTCACCGCTTTTCTGTTTTTATTCACTGTTTGGCGTTTTTGGTGTTGTGACTTCTTCGCTTTCTTTTTATCGACAACGCCCATATTCAGTAGTTGGTCTTGTAATGATGCCATTATTTCTTTCCTGATTTGCTTTCTTCGCCAGCTAAAAGACGTTTGATGTTTGCATGATGACGAGCAACTAACATCACGGCGATAACAAGCACAATCCAGCGAGCATTGGCTGAATTAATTAACCATAAACTATAAACAGGGCCTAATGATGCCGCGACAATAGCTGATAATGATGAAATTCGGCTTATTTTAAATACAATCACCCAACTTAATAGAATAGCGCCGGCCAACATCGGCGATAAGGCTAAAAAGCCGCCCAATGCAGTGGCAACACCTTTTCCGCCTTGAAATTGAAAGAAGATTGGGTATAAATGCCCTAGAAATACAGCAAATGCCGTTGCAGCAATCCATGTTTCACTCATACCTAATAAGGTGACAATAACAACGGGTAATATACCTTTAACAACATCAAGGATAAGTACTGTTGCCGCTAACTTCTTACCGCCAAAACGTAAAACATTGGTAGCTCCGGGGTTCCCTGAACCTTGTGATCGCGGATCGGGCAAGCCGGCTAATTTACACAAAATGATGGCACTTGATAGCGAGCCTATTAAATAAGCGCCAATAAGTATAATCACGGAAAAGGTGATTGTTTCAAGCATGGTATGATGCCCCTCAAATTTGTCGTCCCGTTATTATAGGGCCTTTTCTACTTTTCTACACTGTGATTAATGGTAACTCGGACTCATGGATAAAATATTTCTTAACGATCTCAATATTGACACAATTATCGGCATTTATGACTGGGAGCGTGAAACCTTACAAACACTTAGCTTCGATTTGGAAATAGACTGGGATATTGCTAAAGCAGCAAAAAGTGATGATATTGCGGATACACTTGATTATGGTGCGATTGCGACCACGATTGTTAGCTTTGTTGAAGCCTGCCGTTACCAATTAATTGAAACCTTAGCTGAAGAGCTCTGTGCTTTATTATTAAAGAGCTACCCAATCCCAAAACTTAAATTAACGCTGAGTAAACCCGTTGCCTTACACGGTCAAAATATCGCTCGCATTGTGATTGAGCGCTCAAAATAGTGCCTCCATCTCAATCTGGTTATTTGCTTGGTATTGGCAGTAATATTGAGCCTTACCAAAATATTGCTCAAATTATCCAGATTTTGATAAAGGAATTTCCCACACTGACATTAAGTCGTGTTTTAGAGATCCCGCCGATTGGCATGAATAGTCAGCGTGATTTTCTTAATATTGTGGTGTTTCTTGAAACCGATATGTCAAAAGATAGCTTAAAAACTATCTGCAATAGTATTGAGATTCAACTTGGTCGAGATAGAACAGATCCCCATCGCGGCACTAAAGATAGATCTGCTGATCTTGATATTCTAACGGCAATACACTATCCAAATGATGCTAATCGTCCTGCACATTCTATTACTGATGAATACTTTCTTTATCCCTTATTAGATGAAATAAGTGCGTATTTGATGCAATTACCTTTTGAGTTACAACAACAAGGTGTGGAGATTAACATCGACCATTTATCGTTTGGACAAACGGCGACCACCATCCACGGGGATGCTAGCGCCAGTAATAAACGGGTTGTCTAACAAACTTTTCACCGCAAGATAAACAGGCTCTGCCCCGCCCTCTTTCGCTAATGGTGTTTCAGATAGCATCTGTGTTTGCACTTCAAAACTATGCTTTTCTGTGAAGAGCACAGGTCCTGGCGCTACGGCATTGACCTTAATTGTCGGCGCAAACTTCTTCGCTAAAACCAACATCATATTGTGTAAGCCCGCTTTTGTTGTGCCATAAATATCAAAGTCAGGCGTTGGGTTTTCTACATTAATATCGGTGATATGAATAATGTCGGCCGGATTGCCATCCTCACCGTGTAATAATGGCTGTAACCCTTGGTTAATCAGAAAGGGCGCCATCATATGTGTAGTAAAAAATTGCTGATATTGTTGTGCGGCAATGTTTAAATCATCTGATGTTTTCTCAAATGAGGATGCATTATGGATTAGTGCTCTAAAGCTTTGGCAACGATCTTTCAAAGTCTCAACAAAACTCAAAATAGCCTCACTATCACTAAAGTCTGCCTGAATCGTCTCGATACCTAAATCATTCAATACTTGGATTTCATCGGTTGGCGTACGATAATGAGCAACAACGGTATAACCATTTTTCTGTAAACGCGTGGCAAGGTGAAAACCAATACGACGATTTGCTCCTGTAACTAACACTGTATTTTTTAACATGCACTCAACCACTAAATTACCTATTGCCGATAGTATTGCACAGCAACATAGCAATCAGCTACTCGAACATATTAAACACGCTATTGCAGATGCCGGCGGTAAGATTAACTTTGTAGACTATATGCAACGCTGCCTCTATGCACCGGGGTTTGGTTATTACAGTGCTGGCAGTCATAAGCTCGGTAGCAAAGGTGACTTCACCACCGCACCAGAAATTTCATCCCTTTTTTCTCGTACATTAGCACAACATATTATTGATGTTTTTCAGCAAATAGAATCAAAGAACATCCTAGAATTTGGTGCTGGTAGCGGCAAAATGGCGATTGATATTCTGCTTGAATTAGAATCACAAAATGCCTTACCAGAACATTATTATATTATTGAAGTAAGTGCTGACTTACAACAAAGGCAAAGGCAATATATTAGCTCATCTATTCCACACCTTTTACCTAAAGTAGTCTGGTTAGATACTTTGCCAACCAATTTTATTGGTGTCGTATTGGCCAATGAAGTTTGTGATGCCATGCCTGTTCACTGTTTACACTTTGATAATGGCGTGGTGAAAGAACGCTATATTGAAAATATCAACAACACATTACAATGGTGTGAATCTGAACTATCTCAAGCTGAACTTATTCGGCATGTAGAAGAAATAACACCTCTAATTACAAATAGCGATGACTATTTCACAGAAATAAACCTAGCCGCCAAAGCTTGGCTGGCAAGCCTCGCCAACACCTTTCAGCAAGGTGCGATATTCATTATTGACTATGGTTATTCAAAAACAAATTACTATCACCCAGAACGTAATAACGGCACTTTAATGTGCTATTACCAACATCAAGGTCATGACAACCCGTTAATATTACAAGGCTTACAAGATATTACAACTCATGTTGATTTCACCGCTTTGGCACAAGTCGCATTCGATAATCGCTTGCAAGTGGCAGGCTTCCAATCTCAAGCAGACTTCTTACTTGCAGGCGGTATTACTGAACTGCATACCACGAGATCAGATGCCTTTAACACCCTAAAAACAGCAACAGAAATAAAGCAACTCACCTTACCTTCTGAGATGGGTGAAAACTTTAAAGTGCTTAGTTTAACGAGAAATCTAGAGCAACTACTCAGCAAAGTTCAGCTAGGTGATCGTCGTCATAGCTTGTAACCTGCAATAAAAAAGGGAGCCGAAGCTCCCTTTTAACTATACTTAAACTAACTCTTGTTTACTCTGTTGCTTTTGCAGCTTCAAGTTGTCTTTTCAGCTCTTCAATCTCATCACTCATTTCAAACAAGATTGCTTTGATATTGCTGACATCATCGCGTAAGTTGCTGGCTTCTTGCTTGCTTCGTGCAACATCTTCTAATAATTCAGGGCTAACCTTGCCATCATCGCCGCCGGTACGCTCTGCTGCTGTTGCTAATACAGTTGCAATATCAATCACTAGCCAGTCAGCACGCTCTTTACCTGTTTCTGGATCAAGATAGAATGATTGTCCTTTATCCAAGGCAATGCGAGTATGAATATCAGCCTCAAATTTACGAGTACCTGGTAATAAAGGATGAAGTCGACGATCTACCGTTTGACCGGTAATCTTATCTTTTTCGCTATAAATCTCATGAATCAAACCAAACACGATATTTAAACGACCACCACTTATAAATACACGACCGGTTGTAGTTTTAGACTCTTTAGCCATCATGCCTTTATGAGCACCAATACTAACAAAGTTAACATCTTCATTCGAGGCAGCTTGAGAAAGGCCGTTAGCAATCGCTGTACTTAATATATGTAACTCAGACATTGCGAATAATGGCACTTCTTTCTTTTTGAAGAAGCTGCTTTCACCCACATAAAGCGATGCAAAAACAGTACGTAACTCATCGGCAGTTAGTCTAGTAGGATGCTCACTTGCTAACCCTGGGGTACCTTGGTCAACAATCTTAACGTATTGCAGTTTCGATTCCCACAATGTACGCCCTTCTTGACCTTGTACAATCTCAGCATCTGTTTTAGGTTTATCTCGTGTCAGCAATCCACCGCCGCAGGCAGTTAAACCACCAGCTAAAATCACACTAACCGCAAGAACACTGCTTAATTTCACTAATTTACGCATAAGATTCCTCTTTAATTTCTTTTTATTACTGTAGGACGTCGGGCTTCAGCTTTTTGTTCCCGACAAAGTAACTCTTGTACAGATTCTCGTGGGTCATACCCTTCAAAGAGTATTTTGCATACTTGTTCAACAATCGGCATTTCAATACCTACTTGTTGTGCACGCAGTAATACTTCTCGTGCGGCATGCATGCCTTCAACGGTTTTTCCGACTTCTGCAACGGCTTCATCAACACTTAAACCGCGTCCAATTGCTAAACCCAGTCGACGGTTTCGGCTTTGATCATCAGTACAGGTAAGGATTAAATCACCGATACCAGCAAGCCCAAACATAGTTTCTGTTTCAGCACCTAAACTCAGCGATAAACGCATAATCTCGGCCATTCCACGTGTAATTAATGCTGCACGAGCATTCGCGCCATGACCTAAACCATCTGAAATACCAGTACTGATTGCCAATACATTTTTAACCGTGCCACCAATCTGCACACCCAATACATCATGCGTTGTATAAACACGCAATGTAGGACTGTGCATTGCAGAGGCGAGTTGCTGAGCAAAGACATCGTCTTTTGATGCAACGGTTACCGCCGTCGGCAGATCTTTTGCAACTTCAGCCGCAAAAGAAGGCCCTGAAATAACCGCTAAAGGATGCGACTCCCCAACAATATCAATGGCAGTTTGGTATAAAAACTGCCCTGTTTCAGGCGTTAATCCTTTCGTTGCCCAGCTAATTGGCCTACCTTCTTTGATAAGAGGAGCAATTTTATGCACAATCTCACTAAAGGCAATACTTGGTACAGAGACTAAGATATGTTCAGCAGCTCGTATTGCCGACTCAAAATCAGTGGTGATTTTCAATCTATCTGGAAAAGCCAGTCCCGGTAAATAACGCTCGTTAGTTCGCGAGGCTTGCATATCTGCTAGATGCTGTTTATCACGTCCCCATAGCAAAACATCATTGCCATTTCTAGCAATGGCAATCGCTAATGCCGTGCCCCAAGCTCCAGCACCGATAACAACGGTGGCAAGATTGATTTGCTTTGAAGACACGGTATAAACCTTAACGTTTAGTGTTTCGTTTCTTTAGTCGCACCAGCTTGTTTAGCTTGCTCAATTTGATTCATATATAAAGCATCAAAGTTAACAGGCGCTAATACTAATTGTGGGAAACCACCTTTCAACACGATATCTGAAATAACTTCACGTGCGAATGGGAATAATGTGTTCGGGCAATAACTACCTACTAATGGACCCATTTCTTGGTCGCTGTAACCTGTTAAAGAGAAAACTCCTGCTTGTTTAACTTCAATTAAGAAAGCAACTTTATCGCCGACTTTCGCAGTCACAGTTACTGTTAACGTAATCTCATGATTATCATCATCAATGCGTGCGTATTCATTGCCTAATTGCAAATCCAACTCAGGCTTCCATTCATCACGGAAAATTTCCGGTGAATTTGGCGTTTCAAAAGAGATATCTTTTGTATAAATTTTTTGAATAACAAAGCGTGCTTGTTGCTCTTCTGTTGATCCGTTTTCTTCAGCCATTATATTTCCTTAAACTTAATATTATGATTGGCCCAGCAAGCTGTCCAATCGATTTGAATTCTCAAGTGCTATTAGATCGGTATACCCGCCAATAGCGTTATTATTTATAAATATCTGCGGCACTGTTCGTTGCCGACTTTTTTCCATCATTTCTTGGCGTTTTGTTGTATCGATATCGATACGAATCTCTTCAAACTCGATACCTTTACGCGTCAAAAACTGCTTTGCCATTGTGCAATAAGGACAATGAGCCGATGAATATACCTCAACTTTAGCCACAATAACTCTTCTATATTTAACTAAATAGGGGCAACTTCGCATCTTTCCAAGTATTTAAGCCACCTTTAAGTGCATAAATATTAGAAAAACCTTGTTTGCGTAATTGTTTTGCCGCGGCACTTGTTCGCTGACCGCTTGCACATACCAAAATAATTGCCTGCGCCTGATCTTTCAATTTACTACTTTCATCGGCCAATTTTGATAGAGGCATATTAGTTGAGTCAGCAATATGTTCTTTCTTAAACTCCGATACTTCACGAATATCTAAGAAAACCCCATTTTGTTGGTTCACCATTTGCACGGCTTCTGCCGCACTAAGAGACGTCATACCTGCTAACTTGCTATTTAACGAACCTGACATCACTAATGAAGCTAAAACAACAAATAATGTTGCTAATACCCAATTTTCAACAATAAATTCACCTAAATTTTCCATTCTGACCCTTAAATATTAATTACTGTTCTGCAGAGCAGAATACATCGCGCATCATTTCAATTAAACGCAAAGTGCGCTCATCTTTTACGCGATAATAAATACGATTAGCATCACGACGTGATGCCAAAATGTCTTTGTCTCTTAACTTCGCTAAATGCTGCGACACATTACTTTGTGTTGTTCCCACACATTCGACAATGTCTTGTACAGCTAGCTCTTGCTCACCGACAACACATAAAATCTTTAAGCGTAATGGGTGCGACATTGCCTTTAAAGAAAAAGCTGCACGTGCAATATCACTGTCTTTTCCAATAAAATCTGTTACTACCGATTCGGCCACACTATTCACCAAAATTATTTACGTGACTGCAATTTGCCACAAAGTTTTATATAATACAGCATATTGCATATATACCCAATCTAAGGATAATTCAATGAGCCACCCGCATCGCCCATTAGCTCTCATTATTTTAGATGGCTGGGGTTATAGTGAAGATCCAAAATACAATGCAATTCACGCTGCGAATACGCCTGTCTGGGATCATCTGTGGCAAGACTATCCACATACCTTAATTAGCGCCTCTGGTGCAGGTGTTGGTTTACCTAGCGATCAAATGGGAAATTCCGAAGTAGGGCATCTTAATATTGGTGCAGGTCGGGTGGTATATCAAGAGTTTACTCGCATTAGCCGCGCAATTCGTACGGGTTCATTCTTCACCAATCACACGCTCACCCATGCAGTTGATAAAGCTTTCGATAATAACAAGGCCATTCATATTTTAGGCCTATTATCACCCGGTGGCGTACATAGTCACGAAGAACATATTCATGCCATGGTTGAATTAGCAATTCAGCGCGGTGTTAAAAAGGTCTATGTTCATGCTTTTCTTGATGGCAGAGATACTCCTCCTAAAAGTGCTCAAGCCTCATTAGATGCCATGGAAGCAAAGTTTAAACAACTTGGTGGCGGTCAGTTTGCATCAATAATAGGCCGCTTTTATGCATTAGATCGCGACCAACGCTGGAATCGAGTCAATAAAGCCTATCGCTTAATTACTGAGGGAGTAGGGGAGTTTCAAGCTGTCAATGCCAGCTTGGCACTAGACATGGCCTACCAGCGTGATGAATCCGATGAATTTGTTAAAGCCACTAGCATTTCTACTGGCACAGCAATTAAAGTCGAAGACGGCGACGTTATGGTCTTTATGAATTTTCGTTCTGATCGCGCCCGTGAACTCACTAATAGCTTCATTGATTCTGACTTTGATCAATTTGAACGTGATCGACAAATAGACTTAGGTGACTTCATTACCTTAACCGAATACAAAAAAGACTTTAAAGCACCTGTTGCCTTTCCTTCTGAAAAGCTTAATAACGTCTTGGGTGAATATGTATCCTCTCTCGGTCTTCACCAGCTTAGAATTGCCGAGACCGAAAAATATGCGCATGTTACCTTCTTCTTTAATGGTGGCCGTGATGAACCTTTTGAAGGTGAAGATCGTATTTTAGTGCCATCGCCCAATGTTGACACCTATGACTTACAACCGAGTATGAGTGCCGCCGAAGTAGCAGATCGACTTGTTAAAGCAATTGACAGTAATAAATATGACCTAATTATCTGTAACTTTGCCAATGCCGATATGGTGGGGCATAGCGGAAACTATGATGCCGCAGTTAAAGCCGTTGAAACATTAGATAACTGCTTGGGCCGTGTTTGGTCAGCATTAAAGCAAGTTGGTGGTGAAATGTTGGTGACAGCGGATCATGGTAATGCTGAATTGATGATGGATGAAAAGTCAGGTCAAGTTCATACCGCCCACACTCATAACCCCGTGCCAATCATCTATGCAGGCCGAGTCGCATCCTGTGTTGAACAAGGTTCTTTGTCTGATATTGCACCGACATTATTATCATTAATGGACTTACCGATTCCCGATGAAATGGGCCAACACTTACTCGTTAATCTAGATCAAACTAAATAGTTATCTCTAATTCCATGAAATTGTTACTGTCTCTTTTATTACTCTCGTGTATTTCACACACTTGGGCGGATACGTCATCTAATCGCCTAGAAAACGTACAAATTGAGATCCACTCTCTTGCCGAGAAGTTAGATCAAACCAAAGCAAGCAAGGCCGAACTTTATAAACAGCTAAAGCAACAAAGCAAAGCTGTATCTAAGCTTAACCGTGAACTACACAAGCTCGATCAACAGTTACAGCAACAAAGCACACAGTTAAAACAGATAAAACAACAACAGCAACAACAAAACAAATCACAAGAAAAGCAACAGCAGGCACTTAATGAACAACTTCGTGCCGCCTACTTTAGTGCACAGCCTAATTACCTAAAAGTACTTCTAAATCAGTCTGACATTGCTAATCTCAGTCGCTCAAAAGTATATTTTCACTATTTCCATCAAGCCCGCCAACAACAACTCACAGATATTGTAACGACACTGCAATCATTAAATAATGAGCAGCAGCAATTAACCACCGCACAACAACGTCATCAACAGCTTTATAACAAGCGAAAAGAACAGAAGAAAAAGCTCAACCAACAAAATAAACAGCGTACAAACACACTAAAACAACTTGATTCTAAATTAGATTCTCAAGCCGCACGCTTATCGTCATTACATGAAGAAGAACAATCATTACAAGCTGTATTTAAATCCATTAGCCAGAAAAAACAAGCTACGCCATCACCTAAGAAGACAACGATAAGTTCAACTAAGTTTGCCAAAAACAAAGGCGCATTACCTTGGCCTATCAAAGGAAAAGTCACCGCTCGCTATGGTAGCTCACGAAATCTTGGTAAACTCACATGGCAAGGTATTATGATAAAAGCGCCTGCGGGTAAAAGTGTGATTGCTAGCGCCGCTGGTCGTGTTGTATTTTCTGACTGGTTGCGAGGTTTTGGTTTATTATTGATTATCGATCACGGCGATCAATATATGACACTGTATGGCAATAATCAGTCCTTACTCAAAGAAGTAGGAGACACCGTCAATACAAACGAACTTATTGCATTAAGCGGTGACAAAGGTATTCGTCAAAACGTTGGCTTATATTTTGAAATAAGACATAAAGGAAGCCCAACCAATCCAAGTAAATGGTTGGGCAGACAGGGTTAGTAACACTATTTTTAAGGAAGGTTATGAGTTTTTTTAAACGCGATTTAGGATTAATTAGTGCAGGCGCCATCTTAGGTTCTACGCTGATATTTGGTCAAATGGTCTTTGCTGACAAGCCGAGCAAACCCGATCTGCCACTTGATGATCTTAGGGCTTTTTCTGAAGTATTTGGCCGCATCAAAAGCAATTATGTCGAAGAGGTTGATGATAAAGAACTCTTACAAAATGCCATTCGCGGTATGTTGTCAGGCCTTGATCCTCATTCAGCCTATCTTGATCTTGATGACTTTAAAGAACTTCGTGAAGGCACCTCCGGTGAATTTGGTGGGCTTGGTATTGAAGTCACCATGGAAGATGGATTCGTTAAAGTCGTCTCCCCAATTGATGATACTCCAGCAGCACAAGCGGGCATCCAAGCTGGCGACTTAATTATTCGCCTAGATGACGCACCAGTAAAAGGCATGACCTTAGGTGATGCAGTAGATATCATGAGGGGAAAACCTGATAGTAAGATCTTACTTACCATCATAAGAGATGGTGAAGATAGACCTCTAAAAATCGAACTGACACGTGCTGTAATTAAAGTTAAAAGTGTCAAACAACGCATGCTAGAACCCGGTTATGGCTATGTTCGAATTAGCACATTTGCATCTCGTACAGCCGTCAGCCTAAAAGAAGCTATTGACGCACTTAAAATAGAAAATGACGGCGCATTAAAAGGGCTTGTTCTAGACTTACGTAACAATCCTGGTGGCTTACTAACTGCTGCCGTTGATGTCTCTGATGCATTTATTACCAAAGGTTTGATTGTATATACCGATGGCCGTGTTAAAGACTCTAAACAGAAGTTTAATGCTAAACCAACTGATATTCTAAAAGGTGCGCCTTTAATTGTTCTCGTTAATGGAGGCTCAGCATCAGCATCAGAAATTGTTGCAGGTGCATTACAAGATCACCATAGAGCGATTATTGTCGGTTCAAAAACATTTGGTAAAGGCTCAGTACAAACTGTAATGCCATTAACCGATAGTACTGCTGTTAAGATGACAACGGCTCGTTATTACACGCCATCAGGTCGTTCTATTCAAGCAGAAGGCATTGTTCCTGATATTGAAATTGAACGCCTTAAAATCTCATCATCTGAAAAAAGTGAATTCAAACGACTTCGAGAGCGCGATCTATCTAAACATCTTGAAAATGGTAATTCAGAAGAAAAAGAACCAACAGATGAAGAGCTTGCAGAAGACAGTAAGGAAAAAAACACAACGCCACTTGCTGTAACAGACTACCCATTATCACAAGCACTTAATCTGCTAAAAGGAATCAACATCCTCAACCCTTAACGTAGGAGTAGAGAATCATGACAACTGTATTAATCCCACTTGCCAAAGGCTGTGAAGAGCTAGAAGCCGTCACGCTAATAGATTTATTGCGTCGTGCGGATATTACCGTTGTCACCGTAAGTTTAGACTCGCAAGCAATAATAGCTAGTCGAAGAGTTAATTTAGTTGCAGATACACGTTTAGAGAATGTTCTTTTCGATGATTTTGACATGATTGTCTTACCGGGTGAAATGCCAGGAACAACACATCTCAATGATGACCCTCATATTCATGCCATCTTAAAAAGGCTACATCAATCTAACAAAGCCATTGCCGCTATTTGTGCGGCACCACTCGTACTGGCAACAGCAGGGCTGTTGGATGGGAAGATATTAACATCAAGAGGCACAGCAATGGACTTTGCCTTAACCATCATTGAATATTTACTTGATTACTCCAGCCGCCATGCTGTTGAGCATGGACTTAGTTCGTCCAGCTTAATCACATACTAATACGGAATAAATTATGGATGCACTCAATATAAATGAACTTTCTATTCTCTTAATTGAGCCATCAGCCATGCAGAGAAAAGTAATTCAATCACATCTAAGAGAAGAGGGGATCGAAAGTATTGACGGTGCATCGACAGGTGAAAAAGCACTTAAATCCATGAAGAAATACCCGCCAGATCTTGTTATCAGTGCTATGTATTTACCCGATATGTCAGCTGCCGATCTTGTTACAACCATGCGTGATAGCAATGACTTACAAAATATTAACTTTATGCTCGTCTCAAGTGAAACCAATTTTGAAGCACTAGATCCGATTCGTCAGGCAGGTGTAACGGCCATTTTGCCAAAACCTTTTGATCACCAAGATCTTAAAAATGCCCTTATCGCCACAATCGATTATCTTGATGCTGACGAATTAGAACTCGAAAACTATGATATTACTGAACTACAAGTATTAGTCGTGGATGACAGTTTAATGGCTCGCAATCAAATCAAACGTATTCTAGCCAGCATGGGTATTCAATATATGACCACAGCAGAAAATGGTCTTGAAGCAATAGATAGTCTTCGTCAGACTAATTTTGACCTTATTGTCACCGACTTCAACATGCCAAAAATGGATGGCCAAGAACTTATTGAGTTTGTTCGTAAAGAAATGAAAGATAGTATGACACCTATCTTAATGGTCACCAGTGAAGAAGATGAAACACGACTTGGCAACGTACAACAAGCAGGTGTCTCCGCAATATGTGACAAACCTTTTAACCCACAATCTATCCGCGAAATATTATGTCGAATATTGGATGATCAATAACAAAGCTAATCCATAGCCTGCTGAACTTTCTCCACCAATTCTAATTGCAAACGTTGTGTTCTCTGCTGCTTGTCACACAATACACTACGAAAGCCTAAATAATCAGCATTTAAAGTTTGTAGCGGTTTAATGTCTGCTATTTTCAGCGATCCAGCTAGGCCACAAAGCATGCTCTTTTCTCTCACCGTATTTACAAAACTACTGAGCTGTTGAATTGACCAGTGATCGAGCAAACTTTGACCATTTTTAATTGCGGTATCAACCATAACACCTTTAAAACCACTTTCTTTCAATAATGAAACAATTTCAAGATCAGGACTTTTATCAGCAAATAATACTGAAATTACTGGAGTTCCTAGTGTTTTAACAGTTTTTTTAAGTTCTCTAATACAGATGTTTAAATTACTATCAGGGAATAAACCAATTTTGACATAGTCCACGCCTGATCTTGCCATCTTGACCATGGCATCACTAATCACATCAGCCTGCATCGGCAAGTCGCCAATGGTGGCACTGGTCTGGCAACGAGTATTAATCAATGCCACGATCTCGGTGACAGTCTCTAGCGATAAAGCGCCTAATGCCCCTTTTGATGGATCTTTCATATCCAAAATATCAGGTAATACAGGCAGTAAAACCTGCGCTTCTTCTAGCGATTGTACGCTGGCTAACCATTTACTCATTTCAAGTCTATTCCAGCGCCTTTAACCTTATCCATCAACCAGCTCCATGCTTCTAGCTCTCGTGTACCTGCTGTTTTTTCAATGGCAATAGTTAAATAAGATATTTCTTGTTGTACCTTTTCGGCTGGCAACATGCTTAAGCGGCTAACTAAGATGGCCGCATCAATAACAGCACTTTGAGCACGATTAAAGCCACGAAAAGGGCTATGGTTAACCTCATGTACTACTTTCGCTTTAAAACACGCTCTCGGATCATCATCATCAAAGTCGACTATCTCTAATTCACTATGTGCTAATGCCTGACTTAAATAAGCACCTTCAATTTTCTGACAGGGCAGGGTAGGCCAATCTCGTCGTCCAGTTAATGATCCTGCAAATACCCGTACATCATCAGTGTAATTAATGGTGCATTGATGATGTCGTTTTAGGTTGTTGTATGTTGCAGAAGGTTTAAAAGGCTTAATAAGAAAGTGACCATTCACTTCTTCTATTCCCATTGGTGCAGAATGGGATTTACCTCCCTCACTTAATGTTGTCACAATGACTTCATGAATTTTACTATTCAGCTTTGCCACATTTTCTTCCTGTCTTCATTGTTGAGCCTTCGGCTTTTTGTTCGTTTAGGTCTTGTTCTACTTTAACTATTGCACAGCCCCATTCTAACTCTTCATCTTGGGTGTATCGCTTGCCTAATTGCCATGCTATTTGAGCACGGGCTAATTCAGCACCCAGATAAAAGGCGTGACCGGTATCTTCTTTCAAATCCAGTTGTGGATAGAATGCAAAAGGATCGACATCTTGCATTAAACCGTCACGATTGAACATATATATGCCTTTTTCGGCGACTTTTATCCGATAATTCGGATCTTTAATATTGCCGGCTAATTCAGTAATATCTTCCGCAGTATCAGGGAAGGGTCTTCGCTCATGAGACACCAATAAGTCACTACTAAAATCACGCGGCAAGCTACTATCTTCACGCGCTGCAAACATCATTCGTCTGGCACTGTCTGCCTCTTTAATTGCTCTACGTGCGTGAGGGCTTACTTCGGTTACTAGAACGTTACCTATTCTAAGTTCCGATATAATCCCAAATAATAAAGCATTAA
>DAOUSV010000162.1 GCA_030627065.1 Piscirickettsiaceae bacterium
CATTTCAAGCTTTAATTCAGCTTGCGCCTCTCTTTGCCTTTCCGGAGAAATATCTGTTCCTAAATCAAATTTATCACCGGCTGTTTCGCAAGGCGTATCTTGAAATGAAGTCTTGCCGTTATTTTTACAACGATAAGTTTCTGCTTCCGCTACTGAGATAAAAAGCGCGAGTAATACGAGTAATGTTTTCATAAATAACCTGATTAGAAATTTAGATAGTAGCTGTTTATTTGAATCATAGCATTGCTATAAACCTTTAGTAATGCCGGTCAGGGTAAGGGTGTTGCGATAATTTAATGTTATCGCAAAGTTTAGGAACTCAACCCAGTAACGGTGCGGGCTTAGAGTGTTGCGATAATTTAAGGTTATCGCAAAGTTTGGCTCTCCGCACTGGTTGCGGGCTTATCCATTTTTATTCGCTAACAAAACCTAAAGACATGCAGCTCTCTTGGTCACGGTTAGATGCCTGAACTTGATATTATATAAAATTTTATATAACATTAAATTAACCTAACTACTCTAAAAGGAGAGACTAATGGCTATTCAATTCTATGAAAGCCCATTCCATGCGACTGAAACAAAGGCCGTAGCAGAAAACATGACTCTGCGTGCTGACCTAATGATTATGATTAGAGATATTATCGATCAACAAGGGTGGACTCAATCAGCAGCGGCTCTCAAACTAAACATAACTCAGCCTAGGGTATCTGACATTGTTAATGGCAAAATAGAGAAATTTACCCTTGATTATTTAGTATCAATTCTCGGCACACTTGGTTTTAGAGCAACCTTCACTTTCGGTGATATGGATAATTCCAGTATTGATATAAGACGTGATGCTATAGCACTTAACTAAGATTTACTTAATTCTCTCTTTAATTCCTTATATCTTGCCTTAGCTGTTTTCATTGCCTGCTTGTCCACTCCATCCGTTGTCTTTTCAAAAGAGTGAAGCACAAAAACAGTATTCTGAAATTTTACGACATAAACGCACCTGAATGCTGGGCTACCATTTATCTTTAGCTCTATAGCCCCAATGCCCACACTTTCACTTATTGACGTTGTTTTTAAAAATGGCTTTTTATTTTCTTGTAACGCACGCAAACTTAGCCCAAATTTATGTTGTATTTCTTTAGGTAAATCCATGTATTCTCTATCCGCTGCCTCACTAACAAATGCAAAACTTCTATCTACCATTGCTTCTATCCTTACGGTTTGGATTACTTTTTTAATACTGACTAAATGCTCAACAAATCAGCACTCACAATATTGTAGCCCCTATTATATTCCAACCAACCCTATAATCTAATAGGGCAAATACAACTTATCCTGTAATTCATTGTCCACTTTTGGTGGCTCGCTCTTTGGTAAAGGTACGCCTGATCTCAACGCAGTATTGGCAATAGATACCCGCTTGAATCGCTCAATGTATGCTTGCCCTACTTTATCGGGATGGGTGAGCATCAATAGCTTTTTACCTTCGGCTATAAGTTCATCCGCTTCTTTAGGTGGCAATCCATAGTCCAGTACAGCATCAAAGAAACTAACACCCTGCATTGCTCTCAGTGCTTTTTTACAGAACTTATCACAGCGAGTATTCAATTTATTATGCTCGGTTTTGCTGGCAACTTCATACGCCCACTGAAAACCATCAAGCCCTTCATATCGATCAAGCGGCTGCTTTGTCCTGGCAAGTAATCCTCCTTTAAATAGGTCGCTCAGTGTTCTAAATACTCCGCTTCGGGTGTGTTTTATATCGCACGTATCTAGCGTGTACATTATCGAACTTGCGCTATATGGTGGGTTTCCTCCGCAATCAGGCAAGCAACTGTCGATAAGTTCTAATATCTGTAATCTGTTTTTAGTCATTTTCATAAATTAAACTCCTACTTTCTAACTGTAGACTGTCGAGAGTCCACAATTAGAATTAATGATTGATCTCTAATGAGCGGCAGAACTTCTGTGTGGCTCTTCGATGTAAGTTATGAATCCAACCAATTCACTTAATGGCTTGCCTGAGTTCTCAATATTATTGATACGTGATTTGAGTATTTTATTTAGCTGGGCTAATGGTTTGCTGCTTCTTCGGTATTCGATCTCAATAGCTTCGACCTCCATTGAATCTAGGCCACCTAATCCCTTCCTAATAAAATCAGCACTATAATTTTCAAGCGATACTCTTACGCCAGATTTAGCCGGCTCGATTGATTTCTTAGCATTGGCAATCAACTCAGCATCATGTGCTGCTAGTGCTTTTGCCTGCTTATTCTCCAGCACTTTAGCGGCTCGTCTTGCATTGGCTGTCTGCTTGGCCTCAATCAAATTAGATGTTTTTTCAATACCGCCTTTTTCGATCATCAACAAAACCGTTGGCAATTCGTACATCTCAGTTTTAACCGCATTGATAATTAATGCCGTATTAGATACTGCTGGTAGCAGGCTTTCAGGAGTAGAACTGCTTATATAATGCTTTAGCTTTAGCTCCAATAGGCTTTCATCATCAAGAATCAACTGTAGATCATCCAACTGCTTAACCACTGTCACACAGCCGCAATCACATTTTAATATTTCAGTATCGCCTTTCAATACCGTGTCACGACTCAAGTGGTATCGGTCGCAGTCATCACATTTAACCGTGTCCAGCTCCTTCTCGGCTTCGGTTATCGCGCCACAAACAGCGCACTTATAAATTCGAGTGATTAGGTCAAAGTCCTGCTTAAAGCCGAACAAGTATGGTGCTTTCGGGTGTTCGCATTCAGCGCATTTAGGTTCGGATTTAAACTCACGCTCTTCTGGCGGTCTTACTCGCGCCAATGGATGACCTAGCCTGCGAATATTTCCACCACAATCTAACAATAGTGCTTCGGTCTTATCGGGTGCGGTGCGTAGAATCCTGCCGACTATTTGACGGTAAAGCGATTTACTTCCAATAGGGCGTGCAATAACCGCTGTAATCACTTCGGGAACATCTGTACCGAATGAAACCATATTTACCGTGATTAATAACTGCGCTTCCCCAGCCTTAAACTTAGCTAATTGATCTAACGAATCGTCTAGGTTTGAGTGCATCGTCAGAACCTTAAAGCCAGCATCACGATAGCCACCGGCCAATTTCTCACAATGTACTATGCTTGCAGCGAATACAATCGCTTGCCCTACGATCTTATCCTTAGTCGCAGAAATAATGCCTTGGTTAAATATGTCATCGCGGGTAATTTCGTCAACACTGTTTTGAGTAAAGCCTGCTTCACTAGTGGACTTCTTTAGCTTTGATTCATTAATCAGTATGGACTGAAGGCAATGCAATTTACTCAGATAACCTTGCTGTATGAACCAATTAATGTCGAACGGTTCTATGATTCGTGCGCCTTCCAATGGTGTTCCATCCGCCTCAAAAGGTGTGCCGGTTAAGCCAATGACTCTTCCGCAATTCAGCTTTGGGATTAGCTGTTTAATACGGTCGTAAGAGTAATGGATTTCATCAAAAATAACGCAGTCGTAAAAGGGTAACTCTCCCCCGTCCGCTTTATCAATCCTGCGCTCTAGGGTTTGTAAGTTTGCGATCACATGGCTTGCATCAAGGTTTTTACTGTTCGCTCCCTGCATTAATCCTACCGTACCCAGCTCCTCACCAAATACGCTATGGGTTTGATTCGTTAAATTAATTCTAGGCGTAATGAAGAGAGTTCTATCAAATTGCTGTATCAGATTTAATGCTAATCGAGTTTTCCCTGTGCCGGTCGGCATCCCCATTATGATAAATGGCTCTTTAGCTGTCAGTGCTAAATTTCTCATATAGATTTGATACGGTCTAAGTGAGCCAGCCCATTTAAAC
>DAOUSV010000154.1 GCA_030627065.1 Piscirickettsiaceae bacterium
TATTATTTTATCCTTATCAATTATTAGCTCATGAATTTCCTTATCTTTTTCCCTAACTTTAATTAAAATAGATGTATATTCCGTTCTTGTTAAAGGCGTTTCATCTTCAATTCTCTGTTTTTCTTTATTAAAGTCATGTTGTTTTTCATGCCAAAATACATAAAGCTTCAAGGAAATTGATGGGTAAATAAAAATATATGAAAGTGCCGTTGAAATAGGCAATAAAAACCACAAAAACCATTTTGTATTAAAAGATAAAAGCTCTGAGCTATATAACAAATCCACTAATGCAAACTTATTTTCAACAGTCAAATCCGAAAACATTACCCATACAAAATCATAATTAATCATAAACCAAGATAAAAATAATGCTCCCCAAAAAGGACTCGCTACTCTACTTATTATCTGGTATCTGACCGAATCTAATACATCTCCAAGCATAACTAACCTCCATAGTGGTTTCTAATAACTTCACATTATATGATATTAAGGATAATTAAAGTCCCGTTTTATCACCTCCAAAAACTAAGTTAATTTTGTGGCTAAAGTGGTCGAGTGTTTGAGCGTAGCGAGTTTTCGACCTCGCCACAAAAATAGCTTGGTTTTTGGAATAAGGTGATATCGGGTGCCCTTTTCTTTGGTTCTGTTTCTTTTGGGCACGCAAAAGAAATGAACGCCCGAGCGGCAGCGGGTAAACATACCCAAACTTTAAACATTCAAATAATAATGACAATCATCACAGCCCATGGCTCCCCGCGTTCACGAGGATGACAGTCTTAATGACAATAGGAAACTATTTTTTAGCCTGCCGATCCAACACCTTCAAACGATCCAACTTCTCAGCAATCTTAATCTCCAAACCTCGATTAACCGGCTGATAGTAATTCCTAGGAGTCATATCGTCTGGAAAGTAGTTTTCACCAGCGGCATAAGCATCAGGCTCATCATGAGCATAACGATATTCTTTACCGTAACCCAGCTCGGTCATTAACTTGGTGGGAGCATTACGTAAGTGAATAGGCACTTCGGCTGAACCTTGTGTTTTAACGTCATGCATCGCGGCATTAAAGGCGGTATAAACCGCATTGCTCTTTGGTGCGCTGGCAAGATATATCACTGCCTGAGCAATGGCTAAATCGCCTTCTGGTCGGCCTAATTTATCAAAGCTTTCCCATGCATCTAATGCAATGCGTAAGCCTCGAGGATCGGCATTGCCGATATCTTCACTGGCCATACGTACAATTCGACGCATTAAGTAAACAGGATCACAACCACCATCTAGCATTCGACAAAGCCAATATAAAGCACCATCGGGCGACGAGCCGCGTACCGATTTATGCAGGGCTGATATTTGGTCATAAAAGGCTTCGCCGCCTTTATCAAAACGGCGTAATGTGCCTGATAATATCTCAGCTAAGTCTGCTTCTTCAACCTGACTTTGACGTTTGCTATCAGCAAGGTCAATGGCTATTTCTAATAGATTAAGTACACGACGACCATCACCATCTACCGCTTCAGATAATTGTTCTCGTAAGTCATCATTAAGTTCAATTCCACGATCAGCCAAACCGAGTTCAGCATCATTCATTGCCCGATCTATTATTTGGCGTAAGTCCTTACTATCCAAAGATTGCAAGATATAGACTCGCGCGCGAGACAATAAGGCATTATTTAGCTCAAATGAGGGGTTTTCTGTTGTCGCTCCAATGAAGGTGAAAGTTCCGTCTTCCACATAGGGTAGAAAGGCATCTTGTTGCGATTTATTAAAACGATGTACTTCATCAACAAATAATAGCGTGCGACGACCTTGTTCTTGTTGTAATTGCTGCGCTCTAGTAACGGCGGCACGGACATCTTTCACTCCGGCCAGTACGGCAGAGATTGTGATGAATTCCATATCGCAATAACCAGCAATTAATTTACCTAATGTGGTTTTACCTGTGCCTGGTGGTCCCCATAAGATCATCGAATGTGGATGACCGGAAGCGATTGATTCGCGTAAGGGTTTACCTTCTGCCAATAAGTGTTTTTGACCGATATAGCCATCCAGTGATGTTGGACGCATTCTGTCGGCTAAGGGTCTTCCAGCTAGATCTTCTATATTATCGAAAAGCCCTTTGTTCACAAGCCTGTTTCACCGACGACATCAACACCTTTTGGCGGTACAAATGCAAATGCATCTGTTGGCAACTCTGGATTCTCGGCTGTTTGGCTAAATGTTAATCTGGTTTTTTGGTCAAAGCTGTCTTTCATAATCATTTGTTGTAAGCCGTATTGATCAAATGCCAAGGTAATCGTTTGAAAGTTAGATTCGATATCTTTTGGGATTAATTCAACCCAAAACAAGCCATCTTCTGATGGAAGATCGGCTAGTAAATAATTATCTTCTGGTAATGTTTCGCCCGATAATAATGAGGCTGGCGTATCCGCTAAAGCTTCTAGTTGTGGTGTAACCGTCACTTGCTCCAAGTCCACATCATAAAACCAAATACGCGCGCCATCAGCCACAATATGTTGTGGATACGGCTCTTGATAGTCCCAACGAAATTTACCTGGACGCTCAAGTATAAAAAGGCCTTCAGCCTCTTCAAGTACATTCCCTTGCGCACCGATGACAGTTTGATTGAACTTCGCTTTAAAGGTCGTTACAGATTGCACAAACGTATTCAATCGTGCAGTTCCTGACTCGACAGCCATTGAGCTTAATGGCAGGCATAATGCCAACAATACAATACAATACCGACTTAATTTATTACTCTTCATGCCATGATTCCAATTTTCCCATTGAGTCCCGCCGACTCTCTGCACCCTTTCGACCACCCTCGTCATCAAAACGTTGCTCAATACCTAGTTTTAAATGCTCAAGCGAGTCAAATACAGTCACAAAGTTCATCATACTTTTACATACAAAACCTTCTCGATGCGTATCTTCGGGGTATTGCTCAACTTCCTGTTTTACTTCGCTCAATGAATTAGAATTTTTCACAATATAATCTAAAATCAGTAAGCTGTACGTAGCAATAAAGGGAATAGTGTCCGGCATTTCAGGTTTGATAAAGCCTAGCTTACTCAGCCAATATTGCACGAATTTAATGCTACTCTCCTCGCGGTGGCGGTGCTAAAACTTCTCTCGCCCCGTTGCCCTGCATCGATGATACAACGCCTGCCGCCTCCATTGCTTCAACAATCCGTGCGGCACGGTTATAGCCAATTTTTAATCGTCTTTGTACGCCAGAAACAGAGGCTCGACGTGATTCGGTTACAATTTGTACCGCTTGGTCATATAAAACATCGGTCTCGCCATCACTGGCATCAGCAATAGCACCGGACTCATCACTTACCGCTTCTTGAATAATCTCTTCAAGGTAATTAGGTGCCGCATTTTTCTTTAGATGTTTGACCACATTATGCACTTCATGATCATCAACAAAGGCACCATGCACTCGCTCTGGAATACTGGTTCCAGGCGGCAAATACAACATATCCCCTTGCCCTAACAACTGCTCAGCACCCATTTGATCAAGTATAGTTCGAGAATCAATACGTGACGATACTTGGAACGAAATCCGTGTTGGAATATTCGCTTTAATCAAGCCGGTAATAACATCGACCGAGGGACGTTGCGTTGCCAAGATAAGATGAATACCCGATGCCCGTGCTTTTTGTGCCAAGCGAGCAATCAACTCTTCAACTTGCTTGCCGACCACCATCATCATGTCTGCTAATTCATCAATAATAACGACAATAAATGGAAGTGGTTCTAGTGTTACAGGCGGTTCGCCATCAACTAAATCAACGGTAGGATCGATAATCGGCTCGCCGCGATCAATCGCTTCTTTTACTTTTTTGTTATAACCGGTAATGTTTCTCACGCCCATTGCTGCCATTAATGGATAACGTCGCTCCATTTCTGCCACACACCAACGCAAGGCACTTGCAGCCTCTTTCATATCGGTAACAACAGGAGTTAATAAATGTGGAATATCTTCATATACAGATAATTCCAGCATTTTAGGATCAATCATAATCATACGAACTTGATCTGGCGTTGCTTTATATAACAAGCTTAAAATCATGGCATTTACTGCCACTGATTTACCTGATCCTGTTGTACCTGCCACCA
>DAOUSV010000022.1 GCA_030627065.1 Piscirickettsiaceae bacterium
ACTATAGGTAAGTTATCTAGTTTTGCATCTGCTAACAATATTTCATCATCAGCGGGGATGATTGAAACAGGACCACACACAATAAAAGTCCCCGTTGGCCAAGTCGTATTGTTTGCACCAGTACTTGTATTATCAACCATAGAAGGAGCATGTATATCTATTGTGCAACTTCCAGAACCCAATGTATATTCAAGGTTATCTTGCACATACAGCCCCCAACCGGAAATGTCGGCTTCCTTTAATAAATAAATTTCAATAAATCCATGACTACCTTTATTATTTGTTTTCACCTCATTAATTACCGCTGCTCCTGCATCAGTGTCAGAACAGTTTAATGTTGTCGGCGACGACGGTTGAGCCGCCCATACTGATTGCATCCATATAAATTGCAATAACAAAAAACTGATCATTTTAAATTTCATTAATCATAACTTCCAATGTTCGTGATACATAATCAGCAGATGTATAAATGCCATATTTTGCTTGTGATGTTATTCGACAAATAGTAATGGTTACACCTGCTTCATCAAATGTTTCTTGTGTTGATGTAATATTTACTGAAAAATTATTAACTGAATAACTACCTGATGTAGTGCAAGAATTAATGATCCCCCATTCAATGCCAGATTTAGCCGCATGATAGGCGCGTGCTGATTGCACCGCTAAGACTGTAGTTTTATGGTGAACACCTGAAATATTGACTAAATATTTACCCAATAAGCCGACAATGATTAATACAAACATGGCCGCAACAATGGCAAAACCTGCTTGTTTATTCATGGCTGATTATCCACATGCACCTGATGAATAAGCGTAATTGATTCATTAGCATCATCGGTTAATGCTAAAGAAATAGTGACTAATCCTGCTCGCACACTAGAGCCCGCATCATAGCTGAAATCGCAAGCCGATATATACTGAGTTTGAATTGCACCCGTGCCAAGTGTTGGAGTACCTGAAACTATTGTATAGCCATCATAACGGATCAATTGTTTATTAATTAAATCGCAAGAATAAGTGACGGGAGTATCAACCATAAAAAAGCGCTGTTCTGGTGATTCTAATGGGAATTTTTTAGCAGGGCTAATTGCTATGCTTGTCACTGTAGAGTTTGCTGTATCGATACTTGCCACATTTTCATCAGCATATGCATTAGCAGGGCTGACACCTAAATTATAGACAACTAGTTTACCTGTAGGCACATCATTAAGCGTGCCGATAATATCAAAACTGATATCAGCACTGGTAAATTTAAGTGGGTTACAAGGTGAGGTGTTTGTTGAAGGAACACACGTACTATTCTTCTTAGCTCTATAACGCCCCCCTTCATTGATATGCAATAACTCTATCGTTTTTCCAGAATTTGTTATTCGTATACTGTTAGGTAATGCCCGTCGAATATCACGTTGCATACGACGCAATGCCATTTCTGCCGCATCGGTTAATGTGGCACGACGAACATTATCAATATAAGCATTAACGGGTAAAGTAAGGATGGATGTTGTCATCACGGCTAGAATACTCCCCACAACTATGACGATAATAAGCTCGATTAAAGTGAAGCCTCTCTGTAGCTTAATCATCAGTAGGCTGCCCGATAACCTTTGATGCTAATGCTGACATTGGCACCGCGCGTAACAGTTACATTGACTTCTTTCATAGTCGTTCCTGACAACGTTACATCAGTCACGCTAACCGCCACACTATAATTACTTAAATTAGCGATAGCTGTACCATTTTGATCGGTTGGCGCTTCATTTAAACCATCATAATCACCCACATTATCAAAAGTAGAACGATCAGAAGTGCTGACATCAGGTGTCGCCGTCACAGGTAACAACAAGATCTCTTCCAAATAGCTTTCAGCAATGGCTACGGCTTGATGATTCATCATTGGATCAGCGCTATGAACGGTCGTTTGATTAACCACGCTTAAAATTCCCATTAAAGCCACGCTGATAATAATCATCGCGATAATGAGCTCGATTAACGTCACTCCAGCTTGTTTAATATTACGGCGAAACATAAATAAACCCTGTTGCTGGCACGATGTTAATCATTTTGCTACCAATGGTTATATTATTGCTAACAACCGCCTCGCCAATGGCATTAAATGTAATCGTCGTATCAGGCAAGCTTATGCCTGACTCACTACCAGTATATGGTGGAGTTTGAGTGGCAGGATGAGCGACCGCTAAGCCATAATTAGTACTAGAACAAGTATTCGCATGTAATATCTGGAAGGAATTCGATGAAATACTAAACTGCATATTACAGCCCGTAGCTACGGCTAATTTTTGTGCATAACGTACAGCACTTAGAGTGTCATCAAACATCACCCGTTCTTTATATCCGCTTTTCTCAAAAAACTTTGGTAAGACCGTGGCGGATAATATGCCTAATAATACGATAACAGCAATTAATTCAATCACTGTAAAGCCTCGCTGTAAACGTAAAGAGTCTTTCATTATAAATTTACAAATAAAACGACATAATGGTAAGCCTTAAAATAAAAAAGCCTTCGCTATTTTGCAATAACCAAGGCTTTTTATAAGAACATTGAGATTAATACTCAGTTACAAATTAATTGAGTACGATCTCATTAATTAACAACCACTAATACTCAGCGCCGAATAAGCTGGTGCTGTACCTGCAGACGCTGCATCGGTATAAGTAAAGTTACAACTAGCTACAGCATTAGCTCCACCATCATTACTCGCACTAATAGTGACTACACCACCTGCTGCTGCAAGGTGAAAATCACCTAAATCTACAGCATCCGCTATTGCAGCTGTTGTTCCTGCAGGATAACCATAAACCAAAGCAACTGTTCCGCCCTCAACTGCGGCAGAATTACCTGACGCCGCAGCTTCTGTACCATCTATCAAAGATTTAGCATGCACAATAACTGCAGCTGCTTTCACAGCCCCTAGCGCGCCCTCTAGCGAAGATGTCCGTGCATCTGAGCTTAAGTTAGCAAACTTAGGTAATGCCACTGCGGCTAAAATACCTAGAATAACGATGACCATAATTAATTCAATTAATGTAAAGCCCGCCTGTTGTTTTCTCATTTATTTATCTCCATATAAGTTACCTTTAATTTACAGGAATAATATCATCCGCATTGACTCAGATGCAAATATAAACCATCGAAAATATTAAGTAATTCTCAATTTAGTTATTACGTCTTACTTTAAATTTCTGTAACTTAACACATCCTCTCGAACATTCCCTATGTACTGTATGCAAATCCTTGTATTTGATTAGAATTAGCACTAGAATGATAGCCTATATCTTTTATATGGACATTGTGTGAGTGCAGTTATTAAAGTCAGTTTTTAAAGGGAAATCACGCGGTGTCGTCGCGCTTAGCTTTACGGCTGAAGGCGTTGCCATTGCGATTTCGAATTATGGCCCTAACAACCTCCGCACACTGATCTTTTGTAATTTCATTTATACCAATAAGAAAATTGATTCTCTTAAAGAGCTTGTCGCTACCCACGATTTAAGTAATTATGATTGCCATATTGTACTGGCTACAGAAGATTATCGATTAATCACTCTTGAATCTCCTCAGCTTGATGACCGTGATGAAATGTTGGCAGCGATTCGTTGGAAAATGGCTGATTTAATTGATTTTTCTAGTGATGGTGCTTACCTTGATTATTATCCTATGCCTATTTCTGATCGGGCTAATAGCCTAACGATGATAGAGGTTGTGGCGGCGCCCAAATCATCAGTTCAAGGCTTGATTGATCTATGCCAACGCTGTGATTTAAACATTGCGACGATAACCATTCAAGAAACATCACTCAGAAACCTATCACTTTTATTAATGGAAAGTGAACGTGGCGTTGTATTATTGCATTTGCAAAAAAACTCTGGCCACCTTTTAATTACTCACAACAATATTATCCATCTTAACCGTAAAATTGCCTCCGGCTTTGACAGGCTTAATGATGATGGTTCATTAGGTTCCGAACAAGTGAAAATCGAACAAAATAGTTTGGCACTAGAAATCCAACGATCAAAAGATCATGTAGTAAGTCTTTATAGTTTTTCTTCCAATACTGAATTGACTGTTTTGCCAACACCCTATAATACACAGGGAATTTTAAACTTTTTAATCAATGAACATGGCATTACTGCTCGTATTCTAGATTTGTCGACATTAATTGATGGCTCAGTGGTGTTGAATGATAATATTCAGGCGATGTGTGCCCCGGTTATTGGCGCAACACTTCACTATGAAGTAGTAGAGGATGCTGACTCATGAATCAGCAAATAAACCTATATCAAGGCGATGATGGCAATTCTAAAACGTCTCTGTTGCTCTCAGCCATACTGTTCATTTTTATTGTCGCGGCATTTGTGGCGTTTAGTGTTCATTTAAAAAAGGGGAATGATACGCTTCGGCTAGAAGTGAATAATCAACAGCAAGCATTAGCGAATGCTGAAGCTTATACTTCTGAAATGAAAACCAAACACCCTAAAAAAGAACATAATTCTTTGCTCGAAAATCGTATTAAACAGTCTAAAATATTACGCCAAAACTTATTAGATGTTATGTCATTAATTTCTGATACTACATCAGATAGTACGCAGGGGTTTTCACGATATTTTACGGCCTTTGCACAACAAAAGACGGTCGGTGTCTGGATAAATCAGGTGTCTGTAGATGCAAAACAAAATAGTATTAGCCTATTTGGTAGTACGACAGAAGCTGAGAATGTGCCTATTTTTTTACAAAACCTACATGGTGAGTCTATTTTTAAAGGTAAGGTATTTACCAATTTAAATATGAATACCGATACAGAAACTGGCGAATTACATTTTAACCTAAATACATTATTAGTGGATTCCATCGATAATGATACAACAACATCAATCGTTAATAAACGTACAGCGGCAATGGCTGCAAAGATTAAAGGTTCTCGATGATTCATTCCTTTATGACATGGTTTGACTCCATATCAAAACGTGAAAAGGTGATCTTAATAATCACCGTTATCACCATGATTATTTATGCTTGGAATAATTATTTTTATGAACCTTTGCAACTAGATCGAAAACAATTATCAACACAGTTATCAGCACTTAAAACAGATATTTCCACCCAAAAGCTATTAGCAACTCAAATTGAGCTGGCAGGAAAAGTAGATCCTAATGCTGAAAACAAAAAGAAGCTGTCAGAGATAAAACTTGAGCTACAAAAATTAAAAGATCAATTAAAGCTAGATGCTAAACAATTTGTTTCATCTCAAACGATGTCAGTTGTATTACAACAAATATTGCAACAAGATCACAGCTTGTCATTACTTAAATTAGATACCTTACCCGTTGCCGGCTTATTTGATAGTGCTGAAAATAAATCATGGATCTTCAAGCATTCTTTAAATATCACTATCGAAGGCAGCTATTTCGACTCCTTGAATTATTTGAAGTCTTTAGAATCACTGGATTGGTTTATTAGCTGGGATAGCATCGATTATAAGGTTAGTGAATATCCGCTCGCCATCACTACCTTTCAGTTATATACATTAAGTTTTGAGGAGCAATGGCTTGGATTATAATAAACTTTTACCTGTTTGCTTATTATTACTTTATGCCAATGTGAGTGCAAAACTAGACGATCCTACTCGGCCTGCAAATTATTCATCAACAATACAATCTGAGTTTGTTGAAGAAAATGTTACACAGAGCGAAATTTTAAAATTATATGCAATTTTTATTTCTGCCTCTTTCAAACATGCCATTATCAATGGTTTATCTGTTCAGCAAGGTGATATTGTCTTTTCTGATGTTGAAATACTGGATATACAAGAAACATCGGTCACGCTTCTAGTCGACGGTCAAACACAAGAGCTTCTTTTATCTAGCCCAATCAAACGTACACAGCAAGGATTTGAACAATGAGAAAACTGGTCTTTTTAGTATTATTCATGCCATTGCTAGTTTCATGTATGAATTTATCTACGATTCCTGCTGGCAAAGACGCTACTATTGATGATGCTTTTGAATCTAACAATCAAGCATCGTCAGAGATAGAACAAGATATTCCAGATGCAGTTACAGATGCATTAATCCCCGACTTTGAAAGTGCATCATTAACTGACAGTGTGAACAAATTTAATATTTCTTTACATGATGTTGAGGCTCGTGATTTTTTTATGGGCTTAGTGATAGGCACTGATGAAAACATGTTGGTGCATCCAGATGTAGCTGGCACTATTTCTTTAACATTAAAAAATGTCACCATTGCTCAAGTAATGGATGCGATGCAAAAGGTTTATGGCTATGATTATAGGAAATCAGATCTGGGCTATATTGTTTATCCATCAACCATTCAAACACGTATTTTCAAATTAAATAGATTGGATATTGAAAGAGAAGGCGAGTCTAAAACCAGCGTGACATCAGGACAAAATAGTAGCTCATCAGAAGATTCATCTAATTCAACCTCCACGAATAATGCTAGTACAGGAGCTTCTAGTAGCTGGATAAAAACATCATCAAAATCTGATTTTTGGCAAGATATTGAAGCAGCTATAAACTCTATTATCGCAATAGATCCTCAAGCAAGTGCAAAAATAAACTCTCATGTAGGTACGGTTGTTGTAAGAGCCAAACCGATGCAATTACGTGAAGTTGAACAATTTATAAATATCACTCAAAACCAGTTAAGTAGACAGGTTATTCTCGAAGCTAAAATCATTGAAATCATTCTGGATGACAATCATCAATCGGGTATAGATTGGCAAGAAGTTGCTGACACTTATGCAGGTGCGACTCCCTTATTTGATAGGCTAGGTGCTGTCAGTGAAAACGCTGGAATTAAATTTACTGATTATGTAAAAATGCTAGATACTCAAGGTAAAACGAATATTTTATCTAGCCCTAGAATATCAACACTTAATAATCAAAAAGCCATTATTAAAGTGGGGAGTGATGAATTCTTTATTTCTAATGTAACCAGTTCTTCTGGCGGCACCTCGGGAGCTACAGGAAGTACAACTATAAATGTGCCAACCGTTGAGCTCTCTTCATTTTTCTCAGGTATAGCTTTAGATGTTACACCTCAAATTAATGACGATAATTATGTGACATTGCATATTCATCCATCCATCACTCGAGTACAAAGCAAAAATCTAGATTTTGAATTAGATGGCCAAAAATCTTCATTTCCAATGGCTTTAAATACAATGCGTGAGTCTGATAGCATTGTTCGAGCAAGAAACAATCAAGTCATTGTTATTGGTGGATTGATGCAAGAGGTTACGATAGAAGGTAAGGACGGAGTACCCTTTTTATCTCGAATACCTGGTTTAGGAAATTTATTTAGGACCAATTCACAATCAACACGAAAATCAGAATTGGTTATCCTACTTAAACCAACCATTATTGAAAATTATAGTGATTGGAACGCTTCTAAAGATCGTAGCAAACAGCAACTTATAGAATTACAAAACCATGAAATGTGGCAATGATTGAGTTGACTCTCTCCTTTTAGCCATGTATTTAGAACATTTTGGTTTAACTGAACGTCCGTTTAACTTAACACCAGACACCCAGTTTTTTGTTGATCTGCCTAGCCATATTGAAGCATACAATGTGTTATTACTGGCATTGGATGGCGGTGAGGGATTTATAAAAATCACAGGGGAAGTTGGCAGAGGCAAGACTATTTTATGCCGAAAGCTACTTAATGAATTGCATACCCCCTATATAACCGCCTATATTCCCAACCCTCACTTAACACCTGCCGGCTTACGAATGGCAATTGCAGATGAATTTGGTATTCCTTATGTCAGAAATGCAGGACAAAGTAAGATGCTGCAACAAATCAATCAGTTTTTATTAGCGGCGGCAGCTCATAATCAAAAGCCTGTCGTTATTATTGATGAAGCTCAGGCCATGCCATTAGAAACGTTAGAATCATTACGTTTATTATCTAATTTAGAAACTGAAAAACAAAAGTTATTACAAATCATTTTATTTGCTCAACCTGAACTCGATGAATTGTTACAAAAGAAATCTATTCGTCAATTACGACAACGAATCAGCTTTAGCTACCAACTGAAGAAACTGTCACTTTCAGGTGTTAGATACTATATTGAACGCCGATTGGGTATGGCAAACCTAGCTATTGAAAACCTATTTTCTCCCCTCGCATACCGCGCCATGCATTTTTATAGCAAAGGAACACCTCGTTTAATTAATATTTTAAGTAATAAAGCCTTATTATCAGCCTACGGAAAAGGAAAACATAAAGTTTCATTAAAAAATGTTCGCTTAGCTGCTCTTGATACCGAAGAAACAGCAAAATTAAAACACCCTTTAGAATCTCGTTTAAGCATTATCATCTTTTTTGTTTGCTCCTTACTTGTGGCTGGAGTGTTCCATGAGTTTACTTAATCAAGTCTTACGTGATTTAGAGCAGAATAAAGTAGCAACCAGCTCTAATAATAAGAATAGATTTAGCCAAGTTAAGGCTTCGCCCCCGACGAAGTCTAATAATATTGTTATTATTACCGTAGTCGCAGTATTACTTCTTGCCTTCACATTCTTTGCATATCAATATGTATTACTAAAGAATATAAAAAAACAAATATTACTGGACATAAAACCAGTTGTGACAGCTAATGTGATAACTAAAAACAGCTTACCGTCGGAGTCTGTTGATGTTGAAATGGCTTCACCTGTTAAACCTGTTCTTGCTGAACCTATTTCTTCTGATCTTGTTCCTACTAAACCTGCTTCTGTTAATCCAACTCCTATTGAGCCTCCTCCAGTTAAGCTCACTCCTGTGGAAGAAGCCGTTATCGAAGCAGTTCCTGCCAAACCTATTTATGCAGAAAAAACTGTTAATAAAATAGATAATATTAAGCCTAAACCTACTACGACTCCTATAACAATAATAGGAAACAAAACCAAAGTCGCTCCAATGGTTACGCCCTCTCCTACTAAAAAAATAACATCGTTATCCCCTGAACAAAAGGCCGATCGTTTATTTTCAAAGGCTAAAAAATCACTGTCCTTACTTGAAAAACAGAAACTATTACAACAAGTTTTGGAATTAAATCCAGAGCATATTGAAGCCCATTTATTAATCGCTCATAGTTATTTACAACGTGGTTTAACTAATGATTCCATTCAATCATTAAAAGAAAGTTTGTATTCGCTACCTAATAATATCGCTTTAACAAACGCGTTGGCAGGTTTACTATTAAAAAACAAACAAGAAAAAGAAGCGTTAAAGCATCTACTTGATATCAATACTCAAACTGTGAAAGATGAACGTTTTTTAACCTTCTTAGCCGCGGCATACCAACAAAATAAATTGTTTGTTAAAGCAGGTGATTCATATCAACAATTATTAGATATTAATCCTGATAAAGCAGAATATTGGTTAGGATTAGCCGTATCGTTAGAGAGCCAAAAACGTAATAATGATGCATTAGTTGCTTATCGCAGAGCTTTAGCTTTAAATAGTCTAAAATCAGCAGTAGTTAACTATATTAAGCATCGAATAAATAGTATTAATTAAGGTAATAGTATGGAAGCGCCAAAGAAAATTCGGATTGGTGATTTATTAGTTCAGAACCAAATCATTACTCATGACCAACTCATGCAAGTGTTAGCTGATCAAAAGAAAACAGGCAAGAAACTGGGCCAATCCTTAATTGATCTTAAGTTTATTACTGAGGATAATTTATTAAACTTCCTCTCTCGCCAAATGCAAATTCCTCTTATCGATATTACGCATTATAAGAGAAATGATTCCGTCACTAGATCGCTTCCAGAAAATATTGCCCGACGCTTCCGCGTTCTTTTATTAGAACAAAATGAACATGATGTTTTAATTGCCATGTCAGATCCTACTGATCTAAGAAGTTTAGATGAATTAACTCGGATCCTCGGAAAACGAATTCGACAAGCATTGGTAAAAGAAAGTGATTTACTGGCGGTTATTGATCAATGCTATCGAAATACAGATGAAATCAGTGCATTAGCTGGGCAGCTAGACGATGAGTTGGCAGAAAATGATTTCGATTTTGGCTCGCTTAATACGTCAAATGAAGTAGCTGAAGCGCCTGTTGTTAAGCTCTTAGCATCCATCTTTGAAGATGCCGTGTTGATGAATGCATCAGATATTCATATTGAACCCGATGAAAAAGTGTTGCGGATCAGACAGCGTATTGATGGCGTATTACATGAGCAGATCATCAATGAAGTTAAAATTGTATCGGCCTTAGTTGTTCGTCTAAAACTCATGGCAAGTTTGAATATTTCTGAAAAACGCCTTCCTCAAGATGGTCGTTTTTCTATTCGTGTTAAAGGTCGAAGTTTAGATATTCGTATATCCACATTACCAGTGACCAATGGTGAATCTGTGGTAATGCGTTTACTTGATAATTCCACAGGTATGCTAAACCTTGAAACATTAGGTATGCCAGCTGATTTATTAGCTAGAGTCCAAGTACACATTAAGAATCCTCATGGACTAATCCTTGTAACGGGCCCAACAGGTAGCGGTAAAACAACCACACTTTACTCGGCATTATCGGCTGTCAACAAACCAGAAACGAAGATCATTACTGCTGAAGATCCTGTCGAATATAGTTTGCCACGAATCAATCAAACTGAAGTTAATGAAAAAATCGGTTTATCTTTCGCGGCTGTTCTTCGGTCTGCATTACGACAAGATCCCGATGTTATTCTTGTTGGGGAAATGCGTGATACAGAAACAGCAGAAATTGCTATTCGAGCATCAATTACAGGGCATTTAGTTTTCTCCACACTACATACAAACAGTGCCGTCGAAACAGCTACCCGTCTTTTAGATATGGGTGTAAAAGGCTATATTCTTGCCAGCGCATTAAAAATAATTATTGCTCAACGATTGATTCGTCGTATTTGTCCAGACTGTATCACCGATACAGAACTTGATGAAGACCAGAATATTTGGTTAGAAAGCAATTTTAAAGATGTTGCAAATATTAACTTTAAACATGGTACAGGTTGCCAGCACTGCAATAATTCTGGTTATAAAGGTCGTATTGGTGTTTATGAATTACTCGAGCTTGAGCATAATACTCTAGATGCTTTACGTCGTGATAATTCAGCAGATTTTATAAATGCAGCCAAAAGTACTAAGAATTTTACTCCTCTTGCCGTGCGAGGATTAGAATATGTCCGCAAAGGTATTACCACACTAGATGAAGTCATTAAAATAACGGGGGATATTAATTAATGGCTAGCTATAAATACTCTGCACGAAATAAAAATGGCTCATTAGTCGAAGATATTTATATCGCAGAAAACCAAAAAGCAGTGGCAGCAATGCTAATAAGCCAAGGTCTAACACCTATTCATATTAATGAATTTTCACCACCAACAGACTTGGCAGAAAAATTCAATAAATGGCAAGATAGACGAAACCTACAGCTTGATGACGTTATATTATTTAGCCGTCAAATGTATAGCTTAATGAAAGCAGGTGTACCGATCATAAGATCAATCCGTAGCTTAGAAGAATCAAGTAATAATCGAGCATTACAATCCGCACTTGGAGAAATAGCAACATCCTTAGAAGGCGGTCTAGCCCTCAGTATAGCAATGGCAGAACACCCTCATATCTTTTCTAATCTATTCATTAATATTGTAAAAGTAGGTGAAAGTACAGGTGCGTTAGACCAAGGATTCTTACAAATATCACAATATCTTGGACGTGAAAAAGAAACTGTCAATCGAATAAAATCAGCCACACAATATCCTAAAATGGTTGTAATAGCATTAGCTATTGCCTTAGCTATCGTGACTATTTATGTTATTCCTGCATTTAAAGGTGTCTTTGAAGGGCTGGGAACCGAACTGCCATGGCAGACGATTCTATTACTTAATATTTCTGACTTTGCAATTGCCTATCTGCCACAAATTATAATTGGCATAATTATCACTCTATTTCTACTCAAAAAGTATGTGAAAACCACACAAGGTCAAATGTATAAGGATAGACTGATACTTAAAATACCAGGCCTTGGTAGTATTATTCACCGTTCATGTATGGAACGATTTTCACGCTCCTTTGCAATGATTTTAAGTGCTGGCGTGCCTATTATTCAAGGAATTACAGTTGTTGCTGGAGCCATAGGAAATGTATATATCGGCTCAAAACTTGCTGAAATGAGAATAGGTATCGAAAAAGGTGATAGCATTAGCCGTATGGCAAAAAGTGTTGGATTATTTTCTCCTCTGGTGATACAAATGATTATCGTCGGAGAAGAATCAGGTAGCATTGATGAGATGCTTCTAGAAGCCGCTGATTTTTATAAGTCAGAAGTTGATGCCGATCTAGATGCTCTTTCAACTGTCATTGAACCCATATTATTAGTTATTGTCGGCATTATGGTTCTTATTCTGGCATTAGGCATATTCCTACCTATGTGGAACTTATCCAGTGCCATGCATTAAGGTCAAAGCAATATAATGGCACTAGCAACCTTTGCCGCCGGCTGTTTTTGGGGTATTGAGCAATCCTTTTGCCAACTAACCGGAGTTATCTCAACGCGTGTTGGTTATTGTAATGGTTCAACTGACAACCCTACATATAAGTCTGTTTGTACAGGAGTGACTGGCCATGCTGAAGCGATTGAAATCACGTTCGATACTGAAATAATTAGCTATGAAGCATTACTTAATCTCTTCTGGCAGATACATAATCCCACCACATTAAATCGCCAAGGTGCAGATATAGGCACACAATATCGTAGTGCTATCTTTTATCATAATGAACAGCAAAAGCAATTAGCGATAGATTCAAAGAATGAGCTTGATACTAGTCAGCAACTTTCAGCTCCTATTGCCACAGAAATAAGCCCTGCTGAACACTTCTATCCTGCAGAGGAATATCACCAGTGTTATTTAGAGAAGAAAGGCTTGACGAGCTGTCACTAACGTTTTGATGCTCGATGAAATAATGGCTCATGCACAGATTCTCTTGAAAACTGCCAGCAAGCAATGATGACTGCCGCCGTTGTGAATCCAATTAATACAGTAACATCCATCATTATTGAGAAATCGGTATTCACGCCTGGTACGGCATGTTTGAGTAAATCTACGCCATAGCTAAATGGGTTAATGGTCACAAGATATCCTAGATAGCTGGGTAGTTGCGAAACTGGGTACAAAGCACCACTCAAAAAGAATACTGGGAAGATAAAGAAGTTCATGATCACTGCGAAGTTATCAATACTCCTGGAATAGACAGCAATTAAGCCACCAATAGCCGCACAACATAGGGCGGTTAATAAGGCTGGCAATAACAACATTAATGCTATTTTCACACTAATTAATCCCAATATTAATAACAGTAGTAAGAGCAAAACGGCTTGTACCATCGCGGTGAGTGTTGCTGCGATAAGCTTAGAAATCACAATCCAATAATGTGCGATCGGTGCAATCATCATCATTCGCATCACGCCAAACTCTTTATCATAAACCAATGTTAGTGCTGATAATAAGGCCGCGAAGAGTAAGGTCATCGCTAAAATACCGGGCACTAAAAAGGTGAGATAGCCATCTTGCTGTGCTTCGGGCAACATACTGCCGACACCGGAACCTATGACTAATAACCAGATCATTGGGCGAACCATGGCACTAATTAATCGTGCTTTCTGGCGAAATAGCTTGGTTAATTCTCTACCGACAACGGCTTTTACAGGTCGCCAACTCATGCTGATTGCTCCTGTTCTGGTGAGCAAAATGTCCATAAATAAACATCATTAAGATTGGGCTTTCGCCATTGCATTGATGAGATTGAATCGCCTAATGTTTGCTGTAGTTGATAAAAATCGACATCAGCAGCTTCAACCTTAAAACTTAAATCTTCATCTTCACGTATCGGTTGACCAAACAGGCTAGCGATTTTCTCAATAACATTATCAGGATCAGCTGTGCTAATCTCTAATATATAGCTTGCTAACTGTTGCGTTAATTCTTGAGGTGTTCCACCCTGTTGCAACTGTCCTTGTTGAATAAAATCAACATGATCACAGGCAGCGGCTTCTTCTAAATAGTGTGTTGTTAGAAATACTGTCATTCCTTCATCACGACGAAGCTGCTCGACAAATCGCCAAATTGCACGACGATTAGGTAAATCTAAACCTACAGTCGGTTCATCTAGGAATAATACTTTAGGATTATGTAATACTCCGCGTGCAATATCTACAGCCCGGCGTTGTCCACCAGATAAAGCCACTAGCTTTTTATGGCGCTGATTTTCTAAACCAAAGATACTTAATAACTCATTAATTCGTGTATTAGCAACATCGGGAGTTAAGTTATAAAGTGCTGCTGCAAACTGTAAGTTTTCATCAATCGACATAGTGCGATCGAGTGCTGAATCTTGAAACACCAAGCCGACCATACGACGAATTTCTACTGGATCATCACTGATTTTTTGACCTGCAATCCAAGCGTCACCTGATGTTGCCGCGGTCATTGTCGTCAACATATGAATTGTAGTGCTTTTACCTGCTCC
>DAOUSV010000146.1 GCA_030627065.1 Piscirickettsiaceae bacterium
CAACATATTACATTATTAAATGTATGGGCAACATGGTGTATGTCATGCCGAGCCGAGCACAAACAATTGCTTCAATTAGCAAAGCAAGGTGTCAGAATTATAGGATTAGATTATAAAGATGAGAGAAGTAGCGCCCTTGCTTGGTTAAAGGACTTAGGTAATCCTTATGTGATGACTTTGTTTGATCCTAGCGGTCGAGCATCGATTGATTGGGGCGTTTATGGCACACCTGAAACTTTTATTATCGATCAACAGGGTATCATTCGATATAAACATATCGGTCCGATGAGTAAGCAAGATGTAGAGCAAGTGATTTTACCTTTAATAAGGGAATTGCAGTTATGAATCGAGGCATTATTCTATTTATAGGACTATTTATAACTCTATCTACAATGGCTGGAACAGAACAATTTGAGTTTAAAACGAGTGAGCAAGAAGCTCGATTCATAAGCTTAAGTACAGAGTTACGTTGCCTTGTTTGTCAGAATCAATCACTGGCAGATTCTAATGCCGGTTTAGCACAAGATTTACGAAAAGAAGTCTATAACCTAATACAGAAAGGACAGACTAACCAACAGATTGTTGACTTCTTAGTAAGTCGTTATGGTGATTTTATTTTGTATGATCCTCCACTAAAGTTAGCCACATTAATGCTCTGGTTTGGTCCTTTGTTAATATTAATCTTCGCTGGAATTATTGTATTTAGAATGATTAAAAAACAAGCAACAGAAACAGTGACAGAATTGTCCGCTCCACAGCGCGATAAACTCAAGCAGATATTATCTCTTCATTCTAATTCGGAGAAAGAATAATGATATTATTTTCAATAATAGCCGTGATTATGTCGCTATTTGCGATTGCCTTTATTGCTGTACCCTTTTGGAAAGGTAGTGCGATAGTAGCTACAAATAATATCAATATTGAATTGTTTAAAACTAATGAAGCCAGTCTTAATAAACAATATCAAACAAAAGTGCTAAGTGAGAAGGATTATAAAGAAGCATTAACAGAGTTACAGTTAACTTTGTTGGATGACACTAATGGATCACAAAGTACCCTGAATACAAATAAAACTGATACAGGGTTAATCATCGTATCTGTGATGCTTGTATTCATCATGTCGCCCATACTCTATTTTTCTTTGGGAGATCAGCAATGGGCAGATATTGATAATACACGTGTTGCACAACAACATGAGTCAATTATGGTATTGGTCGAACGGCTTGCATTAAAACTAGAACAGCAACCAAATGATATTGAAGGCTGGGCATTATTATCTAGTAGTTATATTAATTTTAAACAATATGATAAAGCCGCTAATGCCTATGCCCATTTGCACCAGTTAGTAGGAGATGATCCAGAGTTATTAGTGGATTATGCTGATGTTTTAGTGATGGTGGGAATGCCTGATTCACTAACATTGGCTGAAAAATTATTAGATACAGCACTAGAACAAACACCTAACAACCGAGATGGATTATGGGTAATGGGTAATGTAAAGTTCAAACAACATGATTATGAGCAGTCATTAAAATACCTCACTAAGGCCCAACAACAGTTTGTAGCTAAAAATGAACCACATAGCGAACTGCTTAAGCAAATCGATCGGGTTAAGAATAAACAATAATAAGTCTGCTCAAGCTAATATTGTTCATCTATTTTTGATGACAGAACATTAAGCTATTACACATAGATATAGTCAGTTACTTTACATTTTGATCTTTGTTAACTTCTTTTGTATCAATCCCAATCGACCTGTTTTAACTGCATTTCTACGTAGGCCTTTAACGGGTGATATAAAGAATAAATCACCATTCTTACCCAATAACTGTTGCGGCACGCCTGCTGATTTAGCAATCTGACTATTGGCTTGCAAATGTTGCCATTCACCATGCACAGGCAAGGCGCATTTCGGTTTTACCCACTCATACATTAATGCCAGCTCTTCAGCCGCAGGATGCCCTGATGCATGAATTGATAGCGCACTATTATCTGCGGTGATCACGTCTAACTTCATTGCTTTAAGACGTTCAATTAATGCTTCTATTGCTAACTCATTTCCTGGGATCATTTTAGAGCTGAAAATCACGGTATCGCCTGGTTCTAATTGCAAGTCTCGAAATGCATTCAGGCTCAAACGATTTAATGCTGTTCTTGGCTCACCTTGGCTTCCTGTTGCCACTAACAAAACACTATCTGCAGGCAGATAAGCTAAATGCTGTGAGTCAACTAAGGTATTGCCGTATTCCCATAAACCTGTCGCTCGTGCCGCTGATACCATATTAATTAAAGACCGCCCCAACAACCCTAAATGACGGTTTGTTTCTTGGGCGATTTTACCGATTGTATGTAAACGTGCAATATTACTACCAAAACAGGCAACTACCACCCAGCCCTTTGCATTTTCTATATGTGACTTTAATCCTTTATATAGGCTCGCTTCAGTTTCTGAGTGTCCTGCCACATTAGCATTAGTAGAATCACAGACTAAAACATCAATCTCTTCATCCCCCATTGCTTGATAACGTGCTTTATCAAACTGTTCACCGACCACAGGGGATGAATCCAACTTCCAATCAGCGGTGTGAAAAACTTTGCCGACTGGCGTACCAATAATTAAGGCATAAGGATCAGGGATTGAATGTGTCAACGCCACCCATTCGACATCAAACTTACCAATCTCTATTTGACTGCCCTTTTCAACAATAATGACAGGTACTTTATCTGCCAAGCCAACTTCAACTAACTTTCTTCTTAAAATCTCAGCTGTAAACTTAGTGGTATAAATCGGACAGCGTAACTGTTGCCACAAATACGGTACTGCGCCAATATGGTCTTCATGGGCATGGGTAATAATTAATCCCACTAATGATTTGCGACGATCAGTAATAAATTGCGGATCAGCCATTTGCACATGAGGACGTTGGACTCTTATTTCTTCACCATCAACATCGGTATTTTTCTCAAAGGTCACGCCACAATCAACCATCAGCCACTGTCCGTCATGACCATATAGGTTCATGTTCATACCGATCTCACCAGTTCCACCTAAAGGCAAGAACCAGAAATCTTCATCATCAGGTGTCATAGTTATCCAAAAACATGCTTAAATTAGCTAGTATTATGACATTTTATCGGAGAATATCTGCATGACACTTAAAGCCAGCATTAATGCCAGTAATATTGTTGACCTAGAACTCACACAAATTAATGATAATGAATTTACATTACAGATAGACAGTAATGAGATTCAGCTTTCATTACATTTAAACTCAGCACAAATTCAAATTCTAGGGCTTAAATGCGTGCATTATATTCCCGATATTGAACCTAAATTTGCAGTAGCATCGGAAGAGGACGTATTTCGCATTCCCGTTAAGGAAATTATCACACTTGAAGATCGTGAAATTCAAATTATTATGCGTGAAGCGCAAGCAGGTGATACTCAACAACTTATCTGGTATATGCAGGATACAGAAGGCTTTGCATCTAAATTTCTAAATAATATGTCACAACGTGCCGCAGAAATAATGCGTGATGATCTCGAAAGCCATTATGGTGAGCAACATCCAGATACTGCAGAATCACATCGTACTGAAAAAGCTAGAAAGGCAACGTTACACATTCTAAATATTGCTAAGCACTTACAGCGTACTGGCGAAATATCTGCCTTTTAAACCTGACAATTCATGCCTTATTAGCCATTAGTGATATAATAACGGGTCGTTTAATACTAAGTTATTGAATTTAATTACTTGTTGTAAGGGGAAGATAGATGGAAGCATCTAGCTTAATGGAAAATGGTCTTAACCTAATGCTGTTTGGTATGGGTTTTGTATTTTTATTTTTAACGTTGTTGGTTTTCGTGACATCACTTATGTCGTGGATTGTCATCAAAATCGAAAAAAATGTCGGAACCATACCTAAAGATGGTGTTCCCTCTCCAACTACCTTTATTCCACCGCATGGTCCGCTAATTGAACCACCAGTACATTCTGATGATAAAACAATTGTCGCTGTATTGAGTGCCGCCGTTCGCAAATACCGTTCACGTAAATAATTAAAAGGTCATTTATGTCCGAGTCTAAACAAGCTTTAGGTATCACCGACGTTGTATTACGTGATGCTCATCAATCATTATTCGCAACCCGTTTGCGCCTTGATGATATGTTACCAATTGCAGGTAAACTCGACCAAGTAGGTTATTGGTCTGTTGAAACATGGGGCGGCGCAACATTCGATTCATGTATTCGTTATTTGGGTGAAGATCCTTGGGAGCGTTTA
>DAOUSV010000179.1 GCA_030627065.1 Piscirickettsiaceae bacterium
CATAACGAATACCGTAGCCAGTCACAGGGAGTTGTAGTGTTGCACAGCTATCAATAAAACAAGCGGCAAGACGACCTAAGCCGCCATTCCCTAATCCTGCATCATGTTCAAGCTCTGTTAATTCTTCAAAGTCTAAACCAAGATCATGCATGGCTTTTTTTGCTGTTTCTTCTAAGCCAAGATTAAGTGCTGCATTACCCATTGCCCGCCCCATCAAAAACTCCATTGATAGGTAATAAGCTTGCTTACATTTAGAATCAGAATAGGCTTGTTTTGTTTCTTTCATGCGCTCAAATAAGCGATCACGAAGTGTTAATGCAAGTGATGTGTATAGATAATGGCCTGAGGCGCAACCTTTGTCTTGTGCTAAATGGTTACCGTAATAGCTTTTAAAGTCACTGGTTAATGATTTTTCATTCATGCCTAATTCAGGCGTATTATTCAAATCTGGGGTTGGGTTTACAATGCAGGCATAGCGAGGGCTCATTAACAGATCCTTATTATTTAAGTCATTACTTTTCTGGGTATATGGCAACAAATCCATCACGATTAGGCATTGTTACCAAAGGAAGATTCTCATTATTGAGATCTAATTCGGCGTTTATTATACCATCTCGACTTAATATATAGGCACAAAGCGCATAGACCTCATCCGCACTGAGTGAAAATGGCGCATTGATAGGCATTGAACGGCGAATGTAATCAAATAAAGTGGTGGCATAAGGCCAGTAACTATTGACGGTTTTTTCTGGATAATCATCAGCTAAGGTACCAACTTCGCCCATCAGTGGCTCGGCAGTTGCTCCGATACCTTCTGGTCCGTGACAGACTGCACATTTTAATGCGAAGAGCTGTTTTCCTTGTTCTGCGGTGCCGCTACCAATGGGTAAGTTTTCACCTGAAGGAGAAATACTTAAGTTCCATTGTGATTGCTGGCTAAGCTCTGCGGCTAGCTTGCCTAATGGTTGATGTACGGGGGCAGCATAACTATATGTTGAGCTAAGCAGTAATAAGGCAATAAGGTAATTAGAAACCATAGACATGATTAATATCTCCTTCTTCTGTTATTTCCCAGCTAACAATGGCGTTGTAATGAAAAAAGCCATGTTTGCCACGGTTTTCAATTAATACATCACGCGTTGGTTGCACATAACCTGTCTCGTCAGTAGCTCGACTTTGTAATATTGAATATTCACCTTGCCAGTGCCATGAAAGATTAAAGCGGGTAAATGCTTTATCAAGAATAGGGCCTTGTAGTTCGGCATCAACCCAAGTATCACCACCGTCAGCAGATATTTCAACACGTGCTATCTTGCCGCGACCTGACCATGCAAGCCCTGTAATTTGATAAATTCCGGGATTATCTGGCAACATCATGCCAATAGAGGGCGAGGTAATCAGTGATTTGGCTTCATTGACAAAGGTAAATTGCCGCGCTTTGCCATTAGGCATTAGCTCAGTATATTGTGAGGTTTCATCACGCGACATAATGGGTTCTTTCACCAGACGTAATTGGCGTAACCATTTCACATTAAGTATGCCTTCCCATCCAGGTAGAACTAAGCGCATGGGATAGCCATTTTCAGGACGTAATCGTTCGCCATTTTGGTATAGTGCTAATAAGGCATCATCAAGCAGTTTGTCGAGGGGAATGCTGATATTTAATGCCGCTGCATCTGCACCTTCGGCAATCACCCATTTAGCATCCGGCTTAATGCCTGCTTCTTGGAGTAATAGTTTTAGTGGGATACCTGTCCACTCTGCATTAGAGACTAAACCGTGAGCATAGCCCGCTTTAGATTGAACAGGGTTAGTGCGCCAACCACTATTGCTATTACCGCCGCATTCAATAAAACAGGTACGAGATGTCATTGGGTAGCGCATTAGGCTTTTAATATCAAAGCTGAGAGGCATGTCGACTAAACCGTCAATTAATAAAACATGTTGAGCAGGATCTATTTGAGGCACACCATTATGATGGCGTTCATAGTGCAAGCCGTTTGGTGTGATAGTGCCTTGCAGATCGTGTAATGGTGTCCAAGATATACCGTTGCCTGGCGCGGCTGGATTGGCAGATATCCAGCGGATAACACGTTGTTCATGTGAGGATGGTTGACCGTAATTACCAAAGTCACCACCGGGTTCCCGCATCCATTCAGGTAAGCTGTCGGGAAGCTCTAATTTATCCGCATTTGCAAGGATGGGCAGGCTAATCGCGCCTGCAACCACTCCACCCAAAGCGGCTTTCTGTAAAAACTGGCGACGACTTTGGCTGGGTGGCTTTTTCATGCTTATTCCTTATGTTTCAGCAGTCTCATCATCATTGGGGAAAAACCATTGATTAAGTTGTTCAATAGCTTCTTCTTTACCCGTTTTTTTGAGTGATGAAAATAATTGGACAGTGGCTGAGAGATTTTGTTTCGATAATTCAGAAGTTACTTGATGCAAACAGGCTTTCGCCGCACCGCTTCTGAACTTATCTGATTTTGTTAGCAAAATATGAACGGCTAATTCTGCATTATTTGCCCATTTGATCATTTGTAAATCAAACTCTTTAAGTGGGTGGCGAATATCCATCATTAGCATTAAGCCGCGCAATGATTTGCGTGTTTCGAGATATTTCCCCAAGGTTTGCTGCCAACGGATCTTCATTTTTTCAGGCACTTTGGCGTAGCCGTAACCAGGTAAATCAACTAAGGCACGTTCATCATCAATCGCAAAAAAGTTAATCATTTGCGTTCGTCCAGGTGTTTTACTGATGCGTGCTAATGCTTTTTGTTCGGTTATTGTGTTGATAGCACTTGATTTTCCTGCATTGGAGCGTCCTGCAAAGGCCACTTCAATACCGTGATCTGATGGCAGCTCTGAAAGTTGGGTTGCACTGATTGTGTAATGTGCTTGGCGATAAGGATGTGACATAGGATGTGACTCAAGGTGCAAAAATACGCTAATAAGAGTAGCATATCCGCAGTTACGTTTATTGGAATACCATGGGAATGATAATGAAAAAAGTATTAATAACGATAGTTATGGGCTTGGCATTGACTGCGGTTGCGCCAACAATGGCAGCTGGTAATGCAAGTGCTGGCAAGGATAAAGCTGCAATGTGTGCTGCTTGTCATGGTGAGGATGGTAATAGTCCAACAAATATGTTTCCAAAAATTGCCGGACAAGGCGAAGCTTATCTAGTAAAACAAATTACAGAATTTAAAATAGGGGGGCGCAAAAATGCAATGATGGCACCGATGGTTGCTGGATTAAGTGACCAA